>DOVP01000142.1:0-9639 GCA_003520025.1 Phycisphaerales bacterium | reverse complement strand
CCCATGCCGCCCATGCCGCCCATCGGGTCCATGCCATCCATGCCCGGGCCGGCGGCGGGTTCCTCATCAACCGGCAGGTCGGTGACGATGCAGTCGCAGGCGAGCAACAGGCCGGCGACCGACGCCGCATTTTGAAGCGCCGTCCGGTCAACCTTGGCTGGCGTTATGACGCCGTCCTTGAGCAGGCACCCGTATGTATCCGTCAGCGCGTTGTAGCCAAAGGAGCCTTCGCCATCGACGACGCGAGCGACAACGACCGTGCCCTTCTGGCCGGCGTTGTCGGCGATGGTTCGGAGTGGGACGCTCAACGCCTCCTGAATCGTGTCAACACCGAATTTTTCATCGCCCTTGAGGCGTTTGCGTGTGGATGCGAGCGATGATGCCGCGCGGATGAAACTCACGCCACCGCCTGGCACAACACCTTCTTCGACCGCAGCGCGGGTGGAGTGCAGGGCGTCTTCGACGCGAGCTTTCCGCTCCTTGAGTTCGGCCTCACTTCCAGCCCCGACGTTGATCTGAGCAACACCGCCGCTGAGTTTGGCTAACCGCTCTTGAAGTTTCTCGCGGTCATAGTCGCTATCCGATGCGTCGATTTCACGACGGATCTGATTGACTCGGCCCTGAATGTCCGCGGTTGAACCAGCACCCTCAACGATGGTCGTGTTGCTTCCGTCGATGACGACCTTTTTGGCGCGGCCAAGTTGAGAGAGCGTCACCTTCTCAAGATCCACAGCAAGATCCTTCATCACCGCCTCGCCGCCGGTGAGCACGGCGAGATCGCCGAGCATGGCCTTGCGGCGGTCGCCATACCCCGGTGCCTTGACCGCGCAGACCTGCGCGACGCCGCGGAGTTTGTTGATGACGAGTGTCGAAAGGGCCTCGCCGGTGATGTCCTCGGCGATGATGAGCAGGGGCTTCTTGGCCTCAACAGCTTTCTCGAGCAGCGGAACGATCTTCTGCACGCTGTCGATCTTGTCCTCGTGAATGAGAATCAGCGGCTTGCTTAGTTCGACAACCATCTTCTCCGCGTCGGTCACAAAGTTCGGGCTGAGATAGCCGCGGTCGAACTGCATGCCTTCGACCACGTCAATCTCAGTTTCGAGCCCCTTGCCCTCTTCGACTGTGAT
Organism: Phycisphaerales bacterium; assembly: GCA_003520025.1. Classification (GTDB taxonomy): domain Bacteria; phylum Planctomycetota; class Phycisphaerae; order Phycisphaerales; family SM1A02; genus UBA12567. The sequence continues at coordinate 8,512 of DOVP01000142.1, read as the reverse complement.
CACGCCGTCTTTGCCCACCTTGGCGAAGGCGTCGGCCATGATGCGACCGATCTCGACATCATTGTTGGCGGAGATTGTGGCAACGGCCTTGATGTTGTTCTCGACCGGGCGAGCCATGCTGGCGATCTCATCGACCACGCTGTCGACTGCGGCCTTCATGCCGCGGATCAGCGCATTGGCATCGACGCCAGCGGCGATGTGCCGCAGGCCGCGGCGGAAAATCGCCTCGCCGAGGACCGTCGCAGTCGTCGTGCCATCTCCAGCCACGTCGCTGGTCTTGCTCGCGGCCTCACGCACGAGGCGGGCCCCAATGTTCTCGACCTTGTCCCGCAGTTCGATTTCCTCGGCGACGGTCACACCGTCCTTGGTGACGGTTGGACCACCCCAAGACTTGTCGATCACCGCGTTTCGGCCGCGGGGACCCAATGTCGATTTCACCGCGGCGGTGAGTTTCTCGACCCCGCAGAGCAGGGCTTTGCGAGCGTCTGTGTCAAAGGCCAGTTCCTTGGCGGCCATGGGCTTGTCTCCTGAAGTGGTTGATCCTTCTCTCGCGGTCCGCAGGGCCGATGCCCGGGCGAAGCGCTGGGGACTCCCCGCAACTGGCGCGCCAAAGTGCAGAAGAGCCGCTGCAGGCCAATAAGGGGACATGGCGGCCATCTCGGGAGTGTTCCCATGGCTCCAAAGCGGCGAGCGGGCGTCGGATCCTGCCACCTTGGCAGTGGACTCCGCTCAGTCGGATGGCAGGAGCTCGGCCTCGGTCAGCAGGTCTCGGAGCCGCTCGGGCGGGACCCGCAGCGCCGCATAGATCCACCACGCATTCAGAAGTAGGTACCAGCAGCCGATTGCGACAAAAATGAGGGCCAGCAGCCCAACCGCCAGTGATATCGCTCGAAGCGATTCGCCCACCTGTAGCGAGAGCAGCAACGATACCCACGCCACCGTAACCAAGCCAATGGCTATCAAGAGCGGCGGTATCCGCTGTCGCCGCACCTTGGCCCGGCGGAAGGTACTCGACCGCTTGCCAACATCGAGCAGGACGCCGCGGAATCCAACCAACATGATCGCCAGCCCCGGAAGTGGAAAGAGTGGCGAGGCCACCAACAGCCACGGCTTGGCGAAGCCGCTGGATACAACTGGGATCACAGCCACAGCCAGTGCCGAAAGTAGTACGCCGATCGCCAGCAGCAGCACCGATCGAACCGTGCCGACCGGTACGCGGCCCCCCGCCTGTGGTTTGAAACTCCACAACGCAAGCCCACCGATCGCAACGATCGCCAATCCGATATACCACCACAGCCTCGCTGGCAGCCACAGAGGGACCGGAGGCAGCGAGAAACGTGCGGCTGAACCGGATCCCCCGGACAGATACCAGGCAAGCCCGCAACTCCATATGAAGATGGCCGTTGACAGCAGTGCCAATGCACAGGCCGTCGCCACCAGTCCCCTGCCCACTGCCTGTGGATTTGGAATCGGAGAGAGTTTGTGAACGATCGGGTCGATGGACCCCGCAAGCGAGAACGGCACTGGCATACCACACTCGGAACAGCGGCCCATGGCTTCAGCGCCATTGAGGTCGTAGCCGCACTGGAGGCAGTCGAGCGAACGAACCACCCGGCGGCCAGGCAGATGCTCGAATCCATCAGCCCCCATCAGCATGGTGGGAATACGAGTCACGGGTGCTCCGGTGAGCAATGGGAAGGAAGCGTGGCAGGGCTTATACTCGTCGCCCTGCCATGCACACTCAGGTCATACACCAACTCCGTGAGAATATCACCTCCGTCTTCCTCGGTAACGCAGCGGCGGTTGATCGGGTAATTGCCTGCCTGCTGGCAAGGGGGCATCTCCTCATCGAGGATGTGCCGGGCGTGGGCAAGACCGTGCTTGCACGAGCACTGGCCAGGAGCGTGGGCGGCACGATGTCCCGCATCCAGTGCACACCGGACTTGCTTCCGAGCGATGTCACCGGCATCACCATCTACGAGCGAGAGCACAGCACCTTTCGATTCCAGCCAGGGCCGATCTTTCACAACATCGTCATCGCCGACGAGATCAACCGCGCGACACCTCGGACACAGTCGGCCCTGCTCGAAGCGATGGCCGAAGACACGGTGACGGTGGACGGCACGACACATGAACTGCCCAGCCCCTTCATGGTGGTCGCCACACAGAATCCATATGAGTTCGAAGGCACATACTTCCTTCCCGAGAATCAGCTCGACCGATTTCTGATGCGCATCAACCTCGGCTATCCGGCCCCGCCAGATGAGGCTCGTGTCATCAAGCAACAGCCCGCCCGCCGAGAACTTCGTGTACTTGAGTCGATCATGTCGCCCGGTGATGTGTCGTTGCTGCAAGATGCGACAGATGCCGTGAAACTCGAACAGTCACTCATCGACTACGTCATCGCACTGGCGAGCGCGACTCGGACGCATGATGATGTGCAGATTGGTGTCAGCCCACGTGGCTCACTGGCACTTGCGCAGGCCGCCAAAGCCACCGCATTGATTGCCGACCGTGACTACTGCATCCCCGAAGACATCGTCTTCAATGCCCTTCCTGTGTGCGCCCACCGCATCATCAGTCGATCGACGATGCATGAAGGTGACACGCTCACCGCACGGCGGCTGATGCAGCAGATTCTGGAAACGGTTCCGAGCCCCGCGTAGGCGGTTGCCTCGCTTAGTGCAGCAGAACAACACCGCAGAAAGCCGGTTCGCCACTGCCATTCTGCGCCTCCAGTTGCGGCAAATAGATATCACTGATGCTACTTGTGTTCGTGAAGCACCGCGATGTCCGGCACATTGCGATAGAGCCCGTCATAATCGAGGCCGTACCCCACCACGAAGGCGTCGGGGATGTCAAAGCCGACATAATGGCACTCCAATTCGATCACTCTGGGAACGTCCTTGCGAAGCAGTACGCAGAACCGAACGGCTGCAGCGCCAGCCTCCAGCATGGCGAGCCGCAGATACTCAAGTGTTCGGCCGGAGTCGAGAATGTCATCCACCACCAACACCGTCATGCCCTCGATGCCCTCCGGAAGCGGCGACATTTCCTTGATCCCCTGACTCGTCGTGCTCGTTCCCGGATAAGAGGACACGGTGACCGGCTGAATGCGAAAGGTCAGTGGAAGGTGCCGCATCAGGTCCGCGGTGAAGAACAAACTGCCTGTCATCACCGGCACCACCATCAGGTGGCCTTGATCGGCCGCCGAACTGAGGTCGGCCATCAAATGGGCGCCCAACTGCTCCACTCGATCGGCAATAGAGTCGCGGTCGATCAGAATGCGGTCGATGGCTCGGTACATGGTCCGCAGATCCTACAGAGACGGTGAATAATCGGCATGCTGCGATATCCGAAGTTCTCGTATCTCTTTGATGGCAAAGTACTTACTGTTGTTCATTTGAATCACAGAGGCCTTCTTGATATCCTGAGCAGGCTATGGCAACCACACGCAAAAAAACGACCCGAACGGCCTCTAAATCGAAGGCAGCAGCCCAGAAATCCAAGGCGATCGCGACCGCCCCGATGATCAAGACCTTCCCTTCGGCGGTGAAATCACTGCTGGATCGGCCCAATTTCGAGCGGCTTCGACCCGGCCGCATCGACCGAAAGTCGTTCAAGCTCGCCCGCATGGAGTCCATCATGAAGGCCTTGGGCGATCCTCACCGCGACATCAACGCGGTCCATGTCGCCGGCACGATCGGCAAGGGATCGACCGTCGCCATGATGCGGTCGATGCTCGAGGGCTGCGGCTGGACGACCGGCACCTATACGTCGCCACACCTGATGGATATTCGTGAGCGGATCGCAATCAACGGTACCAACATCTCACAGGCGGCCTTTGCCAAACTCGCCAAAGAGGTCAGCAAGGCGGCCGACGATGTGGCGCCAGATGCCACCTTCTTTGAAGTCATCACCGCGATGTCCTTCTTGCACTTCGCTGAGGCAGCCACTGATGTCGCGATCATCGAAACCGGACTCGGAGGTCGTCTCGACGCGACGAATGTCCTCACCCCGAGTGTGTCGCTCATCACTCGAATCGACTATGACCATCAATACCTGCTCGGCGATTCGCTCGCTGAAATTGCTCGAGAGAAGGCTGGAATCTTCAAGTCTGGCGTCCCTGCCCTGTCGGTCAAACAGGAACCCGAGGCCGAAGCGGTCTTGCGAGAGGTCGCCGAAAAGGTTGGCGCCGAACTTCGCTTCATCGGCAAGGAAATTGAGTTCAGCAGTCGATTCTGCGTCACGGACGAGAGCGGTGCCCACATGCGAGTCTGCCTGCTCGGTGAACGGATGCGTTACATGCATCTGCCTGTGCCCCTGCCGGGATCGCATCAGGCTGACAATTGCGCACTTGCTTTGGCGGCGCTGGACATGGTCGGCGGCAAGACTGATGAGTTTGACGAATCCGTCATCTTCCGCGGACTCGCCAAGACCAAGAACCCCGGCCGCATGGACCTTGTTTGGAACCGCCCACGCATTCTGGTGGACGGAGCCCACAACCCTGCATCGATGCAGGCACTCATGCGTGGCATCGGGTCGCACCTGTCCTTTGACTCGATGATCTGCATCTTCGGGTGCAACGAAGACAAGGACGTCGATGCGAACCTTGAGAAACTCGCTATCGGCGGTGACAAGATCATCTTCACCAAGGCCGCCGATCAGCCCCGCGCAATGGAGCCCGAGGACCTGGTCAAACGATTTGAGAAACTTCGCAATCGAACCTGCCAGTCGGCACCAACCGTCGAGAAGGCCATCCAGATCGCCGCGCAGGCATCCGGCCGCGAGGACTTGATCTGCGTCACCGGAAGTTTCTATCTCGTGGGTGAAACGATGACGTATCTCGAGAAACTTCGCGCCCGACAGGCGTGAAGAATGGCAGCTTCGCTGCGATGTAATGGGGTCAGACAGCTACGGTGGGTACCTGACCCCCTTTCTTCCCGCATGCACTACCTTGCTCCGTTATGGCTGACACACACGAAGTGGGCGAGCAGGCGGATGTTCGGCGAGATAACGCTGGGCCAGCCCATCGTTATTCGTCCCGTCTTGCTGGTGCCATCGAAGAACGCTGGCAGCAGGCGTGGGCCGAGGCGAAAGCGTTTCGGGCGTTCAATCCCGGCGATGAAGGGTTTGATGCCGCTGCCCGCCGGTTCTATTGCCTCGACATGTTCCCATATCCCTCGGGAAAGGGGCTGCATGTGGGGCATCCGATCGGATACATCGGCACCGACATCATCAGCCGATACCGCCGCATGCGAGGCGACAACGTCCTGCACCCGATGGGATGGGACGCCTTCGGGCTGCCAGCCGAACAGTATGCCATTGATACGGGGGTCCACCCACGGGAGACCACGCTCAAGGCCATCGATACCTTCCGGAGGCAACTGCAGCGTTTCGGTTTCTCCTATGACTGGGACCGAGAATTCGCCACGATCGACGAGGACTACTACAAGTGGACGCAGTGGATCTGGCTGCAGGCATGGTCATCTTGGTACGACCACCGCGTCGAACGCGCACGTCCCATCTCCGAATTGATCGCCGCCATCGAGACGAACGAAGTCTGTTTCGATCGCGATGGATGCCTGTCTTGGACCACGCCGCCCCCGGACGGCAAGATGTGGGGGGAATTCACGACGACCGAGCAGCGAAACATCCTCGACGGGCAGCGTCTGGCCTATCTGGGCGAAGAGACCGTCAACTGGTGTCCAAAACTGGGCACCGTGCTTGCCAACGAAGAAATCATCGACGGGCGATCCGAACGAGGCGGCCATCCGGTTGTGCGTCGCCCGCTGCGGCAATGGATGTTTCGCATCACGGCATTTGCGGAACGCCTGCTGGAGTCACTCGATGATCTGATTTGGCCCGAATCCACACGAGTCCAGCAGACCATGTGGATCGGACGCAGCGAAGGGGCCGATCTGCGGTTCCGCCTTGTGGAGCGGGAAGGTGAGATCGAGGTCTTCACAAGCAGGCCCGACACGCTGCTCGGTGTCACCTTCATGGTTGTTGCGCCGGAGCATCCGCTTGTTGAGCAGGTACTCGGCGAACCGCCCGACGGTTGCGACAAAGAGGTAATCCGCGACTATGTCAATACAGCGAAGAATCGATCCAACATCGATCGAATGGCGGACGGCAAGAACAAGACCGGTCATCCGCTGGGCATCCATGCGACCCATCCTGCAACGGGCGAGCCGATTCCAGTATGGGTATCCGACTATGTGCTCGCCGGTTACGGCCACGGTGCCATCATGGCGGTGCCTGGGCACGACGATCGCGACCATGCTTTCGCCCTGAAGTACGATCTGCCCATCTTCGAAGTTGTCAAGCCGACCGAGGAAATCGAAGATGAGTGCTGGTGCGGCGACGGCATCGCCATCAACTCGTGCTGCGAGCAACTTGACATCAATGGCCTGTCAACCGCCGAGGCCAAGGCCGCCGTCATCCACTGGGCGGAACTCGAGGGACACGGAATCGGGCGCACAAGTTGGCGGATCAAGGACTGGCTGTTCTCTCGGCAGCGATACTGGGGTGAGCCATTTCCGATCGTGCATACCGAGGACGGCACGCACTATCCAATCTCCAAGGAGCGCCTTCCCGTATTGCTCCCTGTCCTTGAAGACTATGAGCCAGCGGTCAGCGAGGACCCACAACCGCTGCTGGGCAAAGTTCGGCGGTGGGTTGAGACGACGGCGGGTGAGGCCGGTGTCGATCCAGCATTGCTACCCCCCGACACGCCGGTTCGCCGCGAAACGAACACCATGCCCGGGTGGGCCGGTTCGTGCTGGTATTTCATCCGGTATTGCGACCCCAGCAACGACACCGCCTTTGTCGGCGAGACGGCTGAGCGGTACTGGCTCGGCCCAAACGATGCGTCGGCGGGTGGCGTCGATCTGTACATCGGCGGCGCCGAGCACGCCGTCATGCACCTGCTGTACGCCCGGTTCTGGCACAAACTGCTGCATGACCTCGGCCATCTCAGTTCGGACGAACCGTTCCGAACGCTCTTTCATCAGGGACTGCTGACGAGTTTTGCGTACAAGCGGAGCGATGGATCGCTCGTTCCTGCCGATGAGGTGGATGAGGAGAAGTCGATCGAAGTCGCCACGGGCGAAGGAGTCGAGCGGATCGTCGCCAAGATGAGCAAGTCGCTTCGCAATGTCGTCAACCCGGACGATGTCATCGCGGAGTACGGTGCCGACACGTTCCGGCTCTATGAGATGTACATGGGGCCGCTCGACGCCTCGAAGCCCTGGAATACCCGCGACATCGTCGGTGTATTCCGCTTCCTACAGCGGGCGTGGCGATTGGTCGTGGACGAGGACTCTGGCGATTTGTCGGTACAAGAGACGCTGGATGAAGATGTCGAACGTGCATTGCATCGAACGATCGCCAAGGTCGGTGAGGACATCGAGCGACTCTCCTACAACACCGCCATCGCGTCCATGATCGAATTCGTCAACCTCGCAACCCAACGGGGCGGCTTGACCGCCGAGCAGTTGGATCGCTTTGCACGCATCCTGTGCCCCTTCTCGCCGCACATCGCCGAAGAGTTCCACGCCAAACTCGGGCACGAAGATCTGTGCTCACTCGCTGCGTGGCCGGACTACGACGAATCGATGCTCGTCGATGAGTCAATTGAGTTGCCAGTACAGGTGAAGGGCAAGGTGCGTGGTCGCATCAGCGTACCAGCCGACTCTGCCGAAGAAGCTGTCATCGCTGCCGCACTGGCTCACGAGCATGTGGCTGAGATCCTCGGTGGAGCCGAACCCCGCAAAGTCATCGTCGTCCCCGGCAAGATCGTCAATGTGATTCCGTAAGCAGAAGAAGTCAAGTACCGGGGCTGATCCCCTCAGCCTATCGTACGCATCCTCCATGAGCACACCATTCAATCAACACGAACTCCCGGAAGGACCGTGGATTCTTGAGATGCCGGACCCCGTGGTACTGGTACTGGTCGGGGTATCCGAAGCACTTCTTGAGAGTCCGCAGGCGCTGGCCACGGCCGCCGCCGATGCGATCGGCGAAGAAGTCGAGTTGTCCATTCCCGATGACGAACCGGATGGCGTCGCGTGGCTCGCTGGCCTGCACGTGGACGGCCTTCCGGTTCCGCTGCTCTGCTGGCCAGAACCAGCGGCCGCTGCTGGCATTGGCCTGCCAGATGACATTGCGGACCGCCCAGGCCTTGTCGTGCAGTCACTCCTACACCCGGGCGATCCACTGACCTGCTTTTCCAACATGCTCCGCTTGTTGGCCACGCTCGACCCGACCGCCGCTGGCATTCTGGACGCCGACACTGGACGCTGGTTGGAGCAACCCGTGTTGATCGATGACCTGCTCAACAATCCCATCGACCCACGAGATGATCTCCTGTGGATCGTGGAGGTCACAAGCGACGACGGTGAACACTCACTCCAAACGACCGGGTTGACTCGTTGTGGCCACCGTGAGATGTGTATCGATGCCATTGAGCCCTCGTTGGTCGATGCCGCTGCGGATCTGCTCGCATCGG
>DOVP01000231.1 GCA_003520025.1 Phycisphaerales bacterium | reverse complement strand
CTGAACTGCCCCCGGAAGTCGCCTCAGCCCGCATCCCACGCAGCAACGATGCCGGGAAGCACCCCCTCGAGCACCTCCATGCGATCCCGTGAGATGCCGGCTTGGTGAAGACTGATCGCAGTTTCTGTGAGTTCGCCTTCAAAGTGGGTCTGCCCGACGTTGATGCCGACACCGATGACCGCGACCCCGTCCGCCTGCTCGATCAGAACACCGGCGAGTTTGCGGCCATCGAGACAAACGTCATTGGGCGCCTTGACACGAAGTCGCCGCGGAATCCACTGGCCGAGTCCGACTGCAATCGCATCGGCGATGTCACGAGATCGCTCCGGCAGAGTGGTTGCCGGCAAGACAACACTGAAAGCAAGCCCCCCATCCCCGGTGTCGGCCCATTCGTTCCCCCGCTGGCCGCGTCCGGCGGTCTGCCGACCCGCGAGTACCACGGCGCCGAGCCCGAGCGGACGTGCTTGATCCTGCGTGCTCGCGCACTCTGCAATAACGCGGCACAGTCTCAGCGGCGGCCCGATCTGCTCGACCAGCGATTCGAGTTTGTCCGGCCAATTCGCAATCGATCCGATGTCATTCACGCATCGAGTCCGATGTCCAAGATCGTCGCGTCTCGCGTCGTGGCCCCCACCGCAATGCGATCGACACCGCTTTCGGCAGCGGCTCGGGCGGTGTCGAGTGTAATCCCGCCGGAGGCCTCGAGTTTGACAGCCGGCGCAACGTCATCACGCCGCGCAACCGCCTCCCGCATCACCTCCGGGGGCATGTTGTCAAGCAGGATGATGTCAAGGCCGGGAAGTGGCAAGACGGCGTCCAACTGCTCCAGCGTGTCAACTTCGACTTCAACGAATGCGAGCGAGCGGTCGGCCCTGGCCGCCGCGATCGCGCGGCTGAGCGCCGCTGCCATCTCGACCGGTGACATTCCGGCAAAGTGATTGTCCTTGAAGAGTGCCGCATCATGAAGTCCCGTTCGGTGCGAGATGCCACCTCCGCACAGCACGGCGTACTTGTCCCACAGGCGAAGGCCGGGCATCGTTTTTCTGGTGTCCGTGATGACGGCATCTGTCCCTGCAATCGCATCGACGAATCGCCGTGTGCATGTGGCCACCCCGCAGAGCCGCCCAAGCAAATTGAGAATCGTCCGCTCCAATCCCAGTATGGCGCGGCGGTCGCCCGAGAGCGTGCCAAGTGCCTCACCCACCGACGCGGTGTCGCCGTCGCGCAGCGTCGGCTGTAGCGTCAACCCGCAGCCGAGTACCTCGAGCCCGCGAACGACTGGCTCCAGCCCGCAGACCACAAGATCTTCCCTCGCAACGAGTCGCATCGACGCGTGCTCACCGACTTCGACAAGCACCTCGGTGGTGATGTCCCCCTCATCGAGACCGTCTTCGCGCACCCATCGACCAAGGTCGTCCACGATCACATGGGTCGGAAGCAAGGTCGCCGCATTCATTCGCGAAGTATAGAGGCACGCCGACTCTCGCCTCCCGATGTATCTTCCCGGCATGAGTACCGAACCGACCATCTTCGGACGCATCCTCGATGGTGAGATCCCCTGCCACCGTGTGTACGAAGACGAGCATGTGCTGGCCTTTCTCGATGTCGGCCCGCTCAGTGTTGGACATGTGCTCGTGATTCCGAAGGAGCGTGTTGCGTTTCTCCATGAACTCTCGGACGACGCCGCGGCGGCGGTCGGCCGTGTGCTTCCACGTATTGCCAGAGCGGTCGTGGCCGTCACCGGTTGCAGTGACTACAACGTGCTCCAGAACAACGGCGCCGCCGCGAACCAGGCCGTCTTCCACGTGCACTTCCACATCATTCCAAAGCACGCCGATGGCAGCGGACTGGGCCTCGAGTGGAAGGCGGGTGAACTTGTGGGCGGCGAGACGCTTGCGGAGGCCATCAAGGAAGCCGTGTAGCTGCGATGTCCTACTTGCGTCTGATCACCGCCTGCGCCGCGGCAAGCCGCGCGGTGGGCACTCGGAAGGGTGAGCAACTGACGTAGTCGAGGCCGCAACTTTCAAAGAAGTCGATGCTCGCCGGATCGCCGCCGTGTTCGCCGCAGACGCCGAGTTTGAGTTTGGGCTTGGTGATGCGGCCCTTGCGGCAACCCATGTCAACCAAGGCACCGACGCCGTCCACGTCGATCGATTGGAATGGATCCTTCTCGAGAATGCCGCGGTGCAGATAGTCGGGCAGGAAGCCGTTGATGTCGTCGCGGCTGTAGCCGAAGGTCAGTTGCGTCAGATCGTTCGTGCCGAAACTGAAGAAGTCGGCGTATTCGGCCACTTCATCGGCTGTTACCGCAGCCCGGGGAATCTCGATCATGGTGCCAATCGGGATGTCGAGTTTGCCTGTGTACTTCTTGGCCTTCTTGACCTGCGCAATCGTGTCCGCCGTCTCGGCGCGGAGCAGTTCGAGTTCGGCTTGGGTGCCGACGAGCGGAATCATGATTTCGGGGCGCGCGTCGATCTTCTTCTTCTTGCACACGATCATCGCTTCGACGATGGCGGTGACCTGCATGCGGAGGATTTCCGGATACGTCACGGCCAGCCGGCACCCACGGTGACCAAGCATCGGGTTCGACTCATGCAGGGCCGCCACGAGCCGGCGGACTTCCTTGGGTTTCACGCCGATCGCGGCAGCGACCTCCTTGACCGATTTCTCTTCGTTGGGCAGGAACTCGTGCAGCGGCGGATCGAGCAATCGCACGGTGACGGGCAGGCCCTTCATGGCCGTGAAGATGCCGACGAAGTCTTTCCGCTGATATGGCAACAACTTCTTGAGCGCCTTCTCGCGATCCTTCCGGCTCGTCGCGAGAATCATCCTCCGCATATTCGTAATGCGGTCGGTATCGAAGAACATGTGCTCGGTGCGGGTCAGGCCGATGCCCTCGGCGCCGAAACTACGAGCACGCTTTGAATCTTCGGGCGTATCGGCGTTGGTCCGCACGCCCATGCGGCGCTTCGCGTCGGCCCATTTCATCAAGATCGTGAAGTGCCGGGACATCTTAGGGGTTGATCCGGTGATCTCGCCGCTGATGACCTCACCGGTCGAGCCGTCCAGCGAGAAGCGGTCCTTCGGTCCCCATGTCTTCTTGCCGAGTCGAACCTTTCGGCTCTTCTCGTCGATTTCCAACTCGCCGGCTCCAGCCACGCAACACTTGCCCCACCCGCGGGCGACCACCGCCGCATGCGAAGTCATGCCGCCGGTACTGGTCAAAATGCCGACAGCGTGATGCATGCCTTCGACATCTTCAGGCGAAGTTTCGCGGCGAACAAGAATGACATCTTCGCCAGCCTGTGTGCGCTGCGTCGCCTCTTCGGCGCTGAATGCCAACGCGCCACTTGAAGCACCTGGCGAGGCCGGTAGGCCGCGGGCGATGATGTCCGCCCCCTTCTTGTCTTTGGCGGAATAACTCGGAAGCAGAAGCTGCACGAGATCGCCGGCAGGCACCCGCAGAAGCGCTTCGTCACGGTTGATGAGCCGCTCATCAACCATCTCGACGGCAATGCGCACGGCTGCTGCAGCCGTTCGCTTGCCGGCACGGGTCTGCAACATCCACAGGTGTCCACGCTCGATGGTGAACTCGATGTCCTGCACGTCGCGGTAGTGCTTCTCGAGTTTCGATCGCACCTTCATGAGTTGATCGAAGACCGACTTGTTCCATTTGGTCATCTGCTTGACCGGCTGAGGCGTGCGGATGCCCGCCACGACATCTTCACCCTGCGCATTGATGAGGAATTCGCCGTAGAACTCGTTCTTGCCTGTCGACGGATCGCGCGTAAATGCCACCCCGGTACCCGAATCGTCACCCATGTTTCCAAAGACCATCGTCTGCACGTTGACTGCAGTACCGGAGAGCCCGCTGATCTCGTTGATCTTTCGATACGCAATCGCCTTGCCCGACGACCACGAGTGGAACACTGCCTCGATCGAATGCTGCAACTGATCGTATGGATCCTGCGGGAAGTCAATCTTCGCGTGCTTGCGGAACACCTTTTCGTATCGCCTGCAGAGATCCTCGAGCCCGTCGACCGGCACATCCGTGTCTTCCTTCACACCGTACTTCTTCTTGACAGCGTCGAATTCGGATTCGAAGTGATGATGACCGATATCGAAGACGACGCTGCCAAACATGTTGATGAGACGGCGATAGGCATCGAATGCGAAGCGGCGATTGCCGGTGAGTTCCGCGAGCCCCTCGACCGAGGCATCGTTGAGTCCGAGATTGAGAACGGTCTCCATCATGCCGGGCATCGACACCGCCGCGCCGCTTCGAACACTCACAAGCAGCGGATCGCTCGTGGAGCCGAAATTCTTCCCGGTTTCCTGCTCAAGCCGCCTCACCGCTGTCTTGACCTGAGACATCAACCCGTCGGGAAGGTGATTGCCTCGCTTGTTGTACGCGGCGCAGGTCTCCGTCGTGATGGTGAACCCTGGAGGCACCGGCAAACCGATCGATGTCATTTCGGCAAGGTTGGCTCCCTTGCCGCCAAGAAGCAGCTTTTTGGATGCGTCGCCATCCGTCTTGGTGCGGCCGAAGGCGTAGATCATCCGAGGAGCGCGGGGCTTTTTCTTCACGGATGGGCGTCTTGTCTTGGTAGCGGGCATCGAAGGGGAACTCCTACGGGCTCGTGCGTGCGTCAAAGAGAAGAGCAGTGTACCGCTCATGAGATTCGGACATTGAGGGCCTATCATTGCGGCATGGAATGGCAACGATGCCCCGAACTCGATGAACGCACACCGCTCTCGCTCATGGCGGCATGGCCGCGCAGCACACCGCTGGCAATGCTGCACACCAATCCGGCGGATGTTTCGGGGCGATGGTCGGTGCTGGGTGTGCCCTCGGGTCACATCGAGGCGAATGCAACAAGCGGAACATGGCGCGGACCAGACGACTTGGAACTCCAGAAAGCCGCTTCTCTGGGCGCATTGGCGGCGATCGATGCGATCGATGCCCGCCGAATGACCGCCACGCTCCACGCAGAGACGCCGCCTTTCGCCGGTTGGATCACCTGCCTGCACTACGAACTCGGCGAGGTGCTGGAGCCTACCGTCCGCCGCGACGCGGGCCAAGACACGAGCCATCTCGTCACGCTGCTGTGGTGTCCGGATGCCCTGCTCCATGATCGCTTGACCGGACAATGGTGGTCTGCGGGGAATCCGCCGACCCCGGCTTCCACGTCCCTGCTGGGAGAAGAGATGTCGGTGCTGGGTCCATTCGTCAGCACGCCACCGAGCGCCGACTGGCCCGCCGCAGTCGCCCGCGGAGTCGAGTACATCAAGGCCGGCGACATCTTTCAGGTCAATCTCACGCGGCGACTGCAAGTCGACGTCTGCGGCGATGGTCGCCACTTCGGTCACGCGGCGCTGAGTGAACCACAAACCGCGTATGGAGCGTACATCGAAATTCCGGACACCGATCAGACCATCATCAGTCTCAGTCCAGAGTTGTTCATCTCGGTGGATGCCTGCGGCACCATCATGAGTCAACCCATCAAGGGAACCTTGCCGGCGGCTGAACCGGCCGCGGGACTGTGGGAATCGGCCAAGGATGCAGCGGAACTGCACATGATCGTCGACCTCATGCGAAATGACCTCGGGCGGGTATGCGAAATGGGAAGCGTAAAGGTGCCGTGTCCACGTCGCATCGAGACGCATCCAACCGTACATCACGGCGTCGGTGAAATCGTGGGGACACTTCGCCAAGACATATCACTGGTTGAGTTGCTTGCAGCGACCTTCCCGGCGGGCTCGATTACAGGTGCCCCGAAGATCCGCGCCATGCAGATCGCCCGTGAACTCGAACCTGTTTCACGCGGTCTCTACTGCGGGGCCGTCGGCATGCTCGGACCGGGCCAGCAGGCGACCTTCTCGGTTGCCATACGAACGGCTGTCATCGAAGACGGCACGCTGACCTACGGCGTCGGATGCGGCATCGTCGCCGACTCGGATCCACTGGTGGAACTCGCCGAGTCGGAAACAAAGGCGGACGTGTTGCGACGGACACTCAGCCGGCCTTGCGGTACGCCATCTGTCGCTGCTGCAGGCCCGCGATCGCTCGCATGATCTGCCTGGCCACGACGTGGCGATGCGAAGGATTCACCGAGAAATCGAAACACATGCCGCAGTAGAGTGAGCGATCGCTTCGCATGTGCCGGTGCGCCACACGCGCGGCCGCGCGGATGGGCGTCTGCACCGACGGAGGCAACTCGAACCGCATCCACCACATGGCATGGCGGCCGATCACGCCGGCGTCTTCAACGCCGACCGCAAGCCCCAGTCCACCGCCGCCGAGGTTCACGATTCGGCCGCTGTATTCCGGGCCGAGTGTTGGCATCAAATCGTCATCGATCTCGAGATCCAGCGCTTCCCCGTTGGTCCCGTCGATTTCCCGCTGAAAGTCCACCGCCGTGAGCCGCTCGGCAGCAATGACCGAACTCGGCTCGAGCAGTGGCCAGAGACGTACGTTGGGCAGTTGCAGATCGGCCGTATCAATGCGGTAGTCGCGGCGGCGCTGACACCGCTCGACCGACCGCGGCGCGGCCAGTTTCAAACCGGGCAGGCCGCCGGGCGATGTGCTTGTATCGGCGCCAATGCAGTGCGTGTGGAACATCCATCGGTTCTGACCGATCGCCATGATGGCGACAAGTTCCAGCCCCTCGGCAAACTCCACCGCATGGCCGAGCGAGACGGGTGTCTCAACGCGGATCGTGCTGTGATCGACGGCGACCAGCCTGGCGCGAAACAGGAGATCGCCACGGGGGGCATCACACTGTGTTTGACCAGGCGGACGAACCGCCAATTCGATGGAACCGCGTCGGTCGCAGATCTGCTGCAGGCATTGCCGCCATCCGGCGGTGCGGGCGCGTTGTGCTGGCATGGGTGGTGGATCCCTCCTGAAAGCGTTCGTGGGGCAATCGAGGCCCCGGGATTCCACCCTGTGCATCGGCCCGGACCAGAGGGGGCTGAAGCGTGAACCAGCGTGATCACGCTCAGGCTGGGCGGGCAGGCGTTGCAGGCCGCAGAATCAGAACGCCGGCATCAGGGCAGTGTTTGGGCGGCTCAAAACCGGCCAGCCGGGCAGCCAGACGCAACGCGCCAGCGGTCCAGAGTCGCATCGGCTGTTCGCCCTCACGGAATGTCGGATCATCGACATCAATATCGGAAGCCTCGCGGATGACCATGACTGCGTCATCCCGAGCCCATACCAGTTGCATGCCCGCCTCATCCGCGACCCCATTGAGCCAGAAACCATCGGCCACCTCCGGCCAGAGGTTCTGAGGAATGTCATCCAGCACGAGTGTGCCCTCTCCATTGAGGAGTGTCCGCCATCGCTGCATCGCCGCCACGGCCATATCCACATCCCAGAGCAGACAAAAAGTGTTGCCAAGACACAGAATGTGGTCGAATTGCCCCTCTTCCAGCGGTGGCTGCTGCATGTCGGCCTCTACCAGTTCGATCCGCTCGCAGACTTCGTTGCACCGGGCAAGGGCCGCGGGATCTTGATCGAGCGCGACATACCGACTCGCTACGGGAGACACCTCCCCCGCCACGCGGCCATTGCCGCAACCAAGGTCCAGAACGCACTGGCCGCTGCACTCGGTTCGCAGCCACGCGAGTTGCCGATCACTGCGTTCCTGCTCATGCGGCGCCGAAGCGTCAATTTCGTCTCGGCTGCTCATGGTGTCCCTCCGAGCAATACACGGAGCGATGCGAGATCCTGCTTGGTTTGCCCGCGAACATCATCGTCTGGTTCCCGCCCGCCATACCGGATGGAATAGAAGCTCGTGACGACGCGGCGAGCAATCTCGGCCACATCCGGTCGGCTGGCTGCAATCACGCCGCACCAAGACAGCGGCGCCATGTGTTCGGGTTTCTCCAAACCGCCGCGTCCAAGCAGATCGAGCAGTTCGCGGTACGAGGCGATGGTTCGATTCATCTCGCCTCCAGGATTCCGCCTCGGCATACCAATCCGCTGTCGAAACCGCGCGCGGGACCGCCACGCCCTGCCGATCAGCAGCAGTGTGATGACAAAAATAGCCACTGCCGAAAGCGTATAGATCGAACCCATGCGACCAAAGCCGAACGCAATGTCAATTTTCTGGAACTGGCGAACCGTCCACATGCGAATCTGTTCAAACACACCGGCCGGTCCGGGAAGCGCCTGCTCGGCCAATTCGTTCTGGATCTCCGCATTGAAGCCAAGAATGTTGATCCGCCACCACAACTCGACTTGCTTGTAGTAGTCACCAATGAAGGCAAGCACACCTCCATCCGCCTTGACTCGATCGACACGGCCCAATACCGCAGGATCGAACCGCGTCCAGTGATCCCGTTCGATTCGCACTTCCGCCCAAGCATGAGCGTCACGATCTTTGATGATGTAATGACGACCCCCAAGTTCTTCGGGCTGCGCCATAAAGCCCGTCACGATACGGGCCTCCAAACCGAACGATTGGGCCATCGACACATATGCGGCTGCGAAGTACTCGCAGTGGCCCAATGGTTCGGCCAAGAGAAACCGCTCGATGGGGTCCATATACCGAACCTCGACGCCGCGGCCGATGCGACTGAGATCCAACGTATAAGTGAACCTCGATGATTGAAGGTATGCAAGCAATCCGCGAGCCACCTGCATCCGCCACTGCTGCAAAGCCTCGGGGTCGTCCGAGGAACCAGTCGGGGGCTCAAGCGGAATCCCTCGTTCCATCAATGCCTGTCGAGCCACTTCTCCCACCGCCGCCGGCACCACGCTGGCCGCTGGTGCCGAGGCACCGGCGGCAACGACTCCGGTGACTCGAACCTGCACGACACCCACATCGACTCGATCGATTTCGATCGTATTCCGAAGCGGATAGAGTTTGATCCACAGCGGCTCCGACCCCCGCATGGCAACCGGTCCCGCTGGAATCGGCAAGAACTCGAGCGGCTGGCTCAGTTCGATTCGAAGCATCCAAACCGACGGTCCCCGACCCAACTCGACAGGTTGCCACGCGCCGCCTCGAATCATCTCTCGATACCCCGCATCGAGCGGCCTTGGTGTCCACCGACCTCCACCGAGATAGACCGAAGC
Organism: Phycisphaerales bacterium; assembly: GCA_003520025.1. GTDB lineage: Bacteria > Planctomycetota > Phycisphaerae > Phycisphaerales > SM1A02 > UBA12567. The sequence goes on along the minus strand of DOVP01000231.1, from coordinate 27 downwards.
CGTCCCCGTTCGGAGATACAGCCGATC
>DOVP01000122.1 GCA_003520025.1 Phycisphaerales bacterium | reverse complement strand
ACAAGGTGGATGTCGCTGGCATCAACCGCTGCTGCCTGATGAAGAATCGCGTCAAGTCGCATGCATGCACTCCGAGCCGTACCCTCCACACCAACCATCGGCCTCCTGCACAAGCCACCTGAGTCCGCCCCCTCATGTTTCATCCACTTCCCCGCCGGCCTGCGCAATCTGCAACGCCTGTGCGGAAAACGCTGTATCCCTTCCTGCCGACCCCCTCCACTGCTCCACTACGCTCGTTGCTGCGAGGCCTCCCCACGCTGCAACGTGCTATGGTTCGCCAATGCCAACCACTCGACTTCTCGTGCCGCTGCTTCTTCTGATCACCGGATGCGCCATGCCACCGAAGGTTCTCCTAAGCGGAACAGGCATCTTGACTGAACGCTCATCCGACGCCACTGCCGGCACGGCAACAATCCATGTCATCAACCCAAACGATCACGCGATCAAACTGGTCGAGTTCGACTACACCGCGCAGATTCCCGGCTCTGGATCTTGGCGAGGCCGGCACGCTGGCGGCATGGTGCTTGCCGCAGGGTTCGATCGCACGGCCGAACTCCCAATTGTCCTTCCTGCCTCCGCAACGCCCGGAAGCCAAGTCCATATCAGTGGCTCACTGCACTACTTGGACACGAGCACGCTCGCTGAGACCTTGGCGGAATGGGGATATCGGCCCACAACCTCGTTTTCCGGAAGGGTGACGATCCAGACGGACTCGGTCCCGGTTGAGGCATCCGCCGAAACACATTGAAGAATTCCACTGGACAAGTCCGGCTGCGTTTGTAGAATCCGCGCCGACACATCCTTGGCGCCGCAATGAGGTCTCCGGCCATGTCCACAGCACACCCACCTGGTTCCGCGTTCGATCACACGGCTTGGATCGAATATCTGCTCGCACGGTTTTTCGCCATCCTCAGACCCATCGACGACGAAGAGAACGAGGGCTACTTCGACGGCATCGCTGAGTACATCGATCGCGATGACGATGATGATGACAAAGACGATGTGGACGACTATCTCGAAGACGACCAAGACCTCGCAAACGAAGACGAGGATGACCTCGGGTAGCAACAATGGACTTGGCGCCGACCCTGGCCCTTGTCACCAAAGATCAACATCACGTCAAAGCGTGTGGGCCGGGGTCAGTACCTGACCCCTTCCTGCTGGCAACCCATTTGTCGTCGGACCGTGACGCCTCGCGTGCACGACCATGCATGCCAGCAGCGGATGCCTCAACTGCGGCGCACAAATGTTGAACGGCGTCAAGCGAGGCAAATCGATCGCGAAGCATCGGCAATTCCGCCGCAGCAGCACCGCCATGCCGGAACAGGCAGCGATGCACTTCCTTCATCGCGTCCACATCGGCCTGCTCGAAGCCGTTTCGAAGCATTCCGATTACGTTGACCGCTCGTACCTCAGCCGGATGCCCTTCGACGATCATGAACGGCGGAACATCACGCGAGATCCGAGCGAGTCCTCCGACAAAGGAGAACCTCCCAATCGTCGCAAAGTGATGAATACCCACACCACCACCGATGGAAGCGCCGTCCTCTACCGCGACATGCCCGGCAAGCATGACCTGATTGGCAATCACGGTTCGATCGCCGATATGGCAATCGTGGGCCACGTGTGACCCGACCATGAGCAGGTTGCCTGATCCGATGATCGTCTCGCCGACGCCATTGCCGGTGCCCCTGTGGATCGTGGTGTGCTCACGAATCTCGTTGTCGTCACCGATGCGGCACGCCGTGGGTTCGCCCTCGTACTTGCGATCCTGCGGATCGCCGCCGACCACGCAGCCGGTATGCAGTCGATTCCGTTCTCCGATTCGGGTTCGCTGCGAGACGGTCACATGATTCATCAGCACCGTGCCATTACCGATACTCACGTGTGGGCCGACCACGCTGTAGGCGCCGATCTGTACATCATCGGCGAGTTCCGCGCTTGGATCGACGATTGCTGTTGGGTGAACTCTAGACATATGCTGTCTGCGTCCTCTTGGCCGCGCTCCTCATCCGTGTGCCTGATCGGCGTCAACCATCATGAACCTGATCTGTGCTTCCGCCACCTGATGAGATCCCACGTGCGCCTTGCACCGAATGGAAGCCGTACGGGTGCTGGCTCGAACAGTCTCGGCCTCAAGCACCAATTGGTCTCCTGGCGTTACTGGATGCCGTAGTTTTACGCGGTCCAGACTCAGTAACACCGCGATCTTTCCGGTGTGCTCCAGCGTCTGACTCAAGAGCAGGCCACCGAGTTGCGCCATCGCCTCGACAATCATCACGCCGGGCATGATGGGCGTTCCGGGATAATGCCCGGTGAAGAACGGCTCGTTGATCGTCACATTCTTGACACCAACGGCCCGCTTGTTTCCATCGATCTCCACGACGCGATCCACGAGCAGCATCGGATATCGGTGCGGCATGATCTGCTGAATGGCGCGGATATCCATCGTCCGGCCCTCGCTGAGCCGATCGAGACGCTCCCGCTCCTCGGCTTGTTCCCGAATGGCACGGCACATGCGACGGTTGAGCGCGTGACCGGACTTGCGGGCGACGAACTGGCCGCAGACCGGACCACCTACGAGCATCAGGTCTCCGATCAGGTCGAGTACCTTGTGCCGGACCGGCTCGTTTTCGAATCGCCACACATTGTCGATTGGGCCTTCATCACCGATAACCAGCACATCCGATGGAGAGAGGTGAGCGCAGAGTCCTTGCTCCTGTAGCGACGCTGCCTCCTCGGCGAGGCTGAACGTCCGCGACGACGCGACCTGCTCGCCGTATTCGCCATTGCTAAGCGTAAAGGCAAAGGCCTGCTTCGGAATACGGTCGGCGTGCGATCCATAATCGAGTTCATACAACACGTGAAATTCGTCACCACTTGCCGGAAAGGCCGCAAGCATGGCGTCATCATCCCGCAGGATGATCGGCTCGCTGATGTGAAACAGATGCCGCGGCGATGGTTGAGCCTCTACATCCACCCCGCGAATCGCCTCTATGAACGAGGCGGCGCTGCCATCACCAAGCGGCACCTCGGGTCCATCGAGTTGCAACAACACGTTGTCGATGCCGCAGCCTCTCAGGGCGGACATACAGTGCTCAATCGTTTCAACCACAGCGTCGCCATTGCGAATGGCGGTTCGGCGATCGCGATCGATGGCGTACTCGATCTGAGCGGGAATTCGAACCGGCGGATCCAGATCGACCCGCTCGAAGACGATGCCGTGGTCCGGCGATGCCGGGAGCATTCGCAGTGTGGCTTCCTGCCCGTGCATCAGCCCCCTGCCCGACACCTCGACCTCGGCCCGCAGCGTCTGCTGTGGATCCATGATGCCTTCGGTGGCGGGCGGGTTCTCAAGCTGATCGTTCATGACGCTCACAAAGGCTCATTGGCCTGCCGACACGTCAGGACGATTCCCGACGCGGCATGGAGGCCACCAGATCGGGCAGTTTACGAAGGGCTGCAACCTCCCGCAAAGTCTGCCTCGCTGGGCGAGCTGGCGTACCCGCATAGTCCTCTCCAGGGGGCACATCCCGCATCACACCGCTCGTAGCCGCGATTCTCGCCCCTTCTCCAATTCGCACGTGCTCAGCAATACCCACCTGAGCACCAAGAACAACCCCATCTTCGATTCGGCACGATCCAGCCATCCCGGTCAAAGCGGCGATGATCACGCCTCTGCCGATCTGGACGTTGTGGGCCACCTGCACCAGATTGTCGATCTTGGTGCCGTCGCCAATGCGGGTTGGGCCGAATTTGCCACGATCGACACACGAGCACGCTCCGATTTCAACATCGCACCCAATTTCAACGGTACCCAGATGGGGAATCCGCCGCGGCTGGCCTGTCTGTGGATCCGGTCGGAAGCCGAAACCATCAGAACCGACGATCACGCCCTGCTGCAGAATCGAACGATCTCCCAATTCGCATCCGGCTGCGAGAACGGCGTTGGCACCGACCACGGCGTTCTCGCCGACCTTGGCGCCCCGCTCTACGACGGCGCCCGCATGTAGCACGGCTCCCCCGCCAACCTCGGCACCTTCTTCGACCACGGCGGCCGCGCCGATGTACACACCTTCACCAATCATCGCATCCGGGTGTACTCGAGCATCACCACTTACTCCAGGCGGAGGCAAGGGTCTCAACTCAGCGGCCACCGCCTCCAGCAACATCATCATGCCGATCTCCGCATCATCGACGACGATCAAAGACCGGGTCTTCGGGTCATGTCCGGGGACATCGACACCACGGGTGACCAGCGCGACAACAGCCTTGCAGTCCACCCACCGACTCGCCCACTTGCTGCTGGCAATAAACACGAGGTCGCCGGGGCCGGCTTCGTCCAGTCCAGCAAAACCGCCGATGGCGTGATCGCCGTGGCCTCGCAACTCGCCGCCCAGCCGCTGGGCGATCCCGGCAGCGGTCAGCATGCCTGCAATGGCATCCATATCAGTTCCCGTGGGCCGCACGCCACTGCGCATTCATGTAGTCAATGAGCAACTGTGTGACATCCAGTGTGGTGCTCGCAAACAGGACGCGGCGGGCGGAGATGTCTCCCAGCACGTCCCGGCTGTTCTCTGGAATCGGAATCGCCGAGTCATCCATGATGACCAGCCCATAGCCATCTCGCTCAGCCAGTTTGGCGCTTGCATCGCGAACATGGTTGTAGATGCGAAGCATCGCCCGTTGCTTCGTGCGGGACTCCTGCATGTCTGCCAGACCCATGAAAGCCCGCAGATCAATGGAGGCCTTCTTCACCAGCCGCTGAGCCTCGGTGTGCTTGGGTGTTCCGACCACGTAGTCTTCGAGATCTGCATTCAGTGCCTCAAGATTCTCAGACTGCTGGCGCAGACCCTGTTGGAACTTCTCGGCGGCGGCCTGCGAGCGATCAACCTCCGCCTGCCACTCGGCAAGCGCGTCGAGTACCTGCGGAAGATCCACAGTCCCGACAACTGTGGGGCTCGGAGCGAGCCGTCCGGCCAGTGCCTCCCAACCGACGAGGCTCGCCGCCACGATCGCGATCATCCCACCTATGCCAAATATGTGCCGTTTCATAATGTCGATCCTCTCAGGTTCACGGAGACCCCGGGCTGTAGGCGTTGTTCATGCGGATGATGACATCCTGTGTCCGATCAATCCGCGGGGCGGCGAATGCGATGCGACGCATCGCGATCTGCTGCCTGACCTGATACTCAAGCGGGGGCGATTCGGGATCCATGTTCGTCTGAATCTCACGGACGCCATCATGCACCAGCACCAGGTCGATGCCCTCGGCGTCGGCCATGCTTTTGACCGCCGTCATGATATCGATGTAGAGCTTCTCGAGCATCCACGCCCGCTCTCCATCGAGTTCCTGTTTCATAAGTTCGTCCCACGCCATGAACTGGATGAGTTCGCTGTCGAGTTGCTCCTCGGCGGTCAGTTTGGCAACCTGATCGGTCAAGGCACGAAACTTCTCTTCCATCGCGCGGAGGCTGGTCTGTCTGATTTCCACCTCCGCTCTGATCGCCTCACCTTTGGCACGCAGCCGGGCCTCGGCATCGGCCCGCTCATTCAATCCGACCATCACGCCATTGAGGTTCACTACTGCCACCGGTCCACTGCTGGACCGCTGCGCCGCGGCACCCGGGAGCATGCCAACCGTAAGCAGCCCGATGATCACAAGCACGAGTGATGAAAACGATAGTCGTGAGCAACGATGCATCTGGGGGCCTCCGCATTCCGCGAATCGCACTTCCATGTCAGAACGGCAAGTCCGCGGAGAAACTGAACATCTGAGTCGCGTCCCCCTCCTGTTTGATCATGGGGAACGCGAGGTCAAACGCCAACGGCGTCTGGCCAAGTTGGGGAATATACACTCGAATGCCGACCCCGAAGGACATTCGGTACTGGTCGAATCCAGGATCGTCGTTCACAGTACCCGAATCGACGAATAAGACACCATCAAGCAACTCGCCGATGAGCGGTTGCTGGTACTGGGCGCCGAGAAAGGCCATGAACGTCCCGCCGATCGGAACATCGGTCATCTGGCCCGTAGTCGGATTCACGCCTTTGGGCGAGACCGATCGGAACTGGAAGCCGCGAAGTGTTCGACCGCCGAGGTAGAACCGCTCGTAGGTCGGGGCTGAGCCGCCGAATATATTGCCGACTTGCCCGTCGAGCCGGAGGGTTGATACTCGACCGAGAAAGTCACGATCGAGCGCCAGATAGGTGGTGTAGTCCACAGATATCCGGTCGAAGTTGCGATCACCGCCGAGCAGGCCCCAATTGGCGATGTTGAGCTGAGTTCGACTGCCCTTGGTCGGACGGGCCATGCGGTCAATGGTAGTTCGGGTCAACGTGAGTCCGGTACTCAACAATGTTTCAGGCCCAGCGTCGTTCTGAATATCCAGCGGCTCATTGGGATCAAGATCCGTCAACTCCACATGCGAAGCATCGACGCGAAGTGACCCGTACCAGACATCGCCAAGGCGTCTGCTCAGCACAGCACCGGCCGAAGCTCGCTCTTCGGTGTATCCACCTGCCGTACCGGTATAGACCCGACTGTAGTAGCCCGCAGATCCGCCAAGCGCATAGGGTGTCCCCAAAAACCGCGGCTCGGTCAGGCTGATGTCATAGGCGAAGATCTCAGTTCCGGGCTGGAAGTTTATGGCGAACCTCTGACCGGCACCCCGGAATGAACGACCGCGATAGAACTCGGCAAACGTCTCGGGCACGTCGAAGAGATCGAAGTTGTTCTGTGTGAGCGAGATGTTTCCCAACACACCCGCATCTGATCCAATACCCACACCGAAGTTGATCGACCCGGTGTTTTTCTCTTTGATCTCCACCAGCACATCCCGGATCGACGGATCGTCCTCGTCCGGCTGCTGCACCGTTACCAATGCATCGCCGAAGAGGCCCGTCCCCATGATCCGCTCCTTCGTCGCTTCAATCTCCCGGGCGTCGAATCGGCGACCTGGTCGAAAGCCCACTTCCGTACGAATGATCTTGTCCTTGGTCAGCGAATTGCCTGTGATCTCAACCAGTCCCACATCGGCCACCGCGCCCTCGGCAACTTCGACAACCAGCGACAACTCCGTTGTTGATCCGCGGCGAATCGGCACGATCGCCACGTTAGTATCGAGATAACCCATGACACCGTAAGCATCCTGGATGGAAGTACGGGAGCGATCGAGCAGATCCTGTTGAAACACATCGCCAACCTTGATATTCATGATGGCAGCCAACTGCTCGGTGGAGAACACCCCCAATGGAACGCCTCCCGGCCCAGCGGCAGTGAGTTCTTCGACCGTGTACCGCTGACCTTCTTCGATCAGAAAGATGACCTTGGCTTCCCGCTGGCTGGGGCTGACCTCGATCTGCTTGTCGACGCGGATGTCGATATACCCGCGGTCGTAATAGAACTTGTGAAGAGAGGCGATATCCCCGGCAAGTTGGTCCTGATCTACTTCTCCGCGTCGAAAGAAGGGAAACCAGGTTGTCGTCTCGATTTCGGAGGAGAGTTTCTTCGCGGTGAATTGGGTCGCCCCGGCGAACTCGATGATGCGGATGCGAACCCTTGGCCCCTCGATGACCTCGAAGATCAGGATGTCGTTGTCGTTGAGTTGGGCCGCGTCGATCTTGACTTCGGCGAGGTAGTAGCCCTTGCTGCGATACAACTCGCTCATCTCACGCACCCCCCGCTCGATGAGAAAGTCATCACGGGCGGATCCGCGGTGCAGCCCCGTCGGGCCGAGCAAGGCCGTATCGCTGAGCACGCGATTCCCTACTACCGACACAGCGGCGAGCAACCGCTCTTCCTTGAACTTGTATGTCAGATCGACCGTGCCGTCCTTCCGCAGTTCGGCCACGATATCAATGCTTGAGAAGTCCCCGAGGCGGGTGAGTCTGGAAATATCCCCCTTGGCGGTGTCCGGATCATAGGGCTGGCCAACCCGTGACCTGATGTTGTTGAGCACCTTCTGCTCGGAGACCCGCCCAAGACCTTTGGTGTGAATGGCACTGATCGGTCGATCGAGCAGCGAATCGGCGTCGGGCACACTGCTCGCCGCAACAATCGATGCCGACGCAAGCGTCAGCAGACCAACCAGAATGGGAAAAAGTCGACCCATTGGGTGGGTGAGGATACCCACCGGCGGGAATCGCTGCCCTGTCGATTTCTGCGGTGGTGCCGCCCCGAACGCTACCCTTCGCAGTTAAGGGCCCCCAAGGAGCAAGATCAGATGAGTATGACCTTGGCAGCACTTGCCGAACACCTCGGCGCCGAACTCCGCGGCGACGGTGATGTTGTGGTCGATCGCTGCGCGGGGCTGGAGTTGGCGGAACCGGGCGAACTGTCCTTCCTCGCCAATATCCGCTACCGCGGACATTTGGAGACAACGCGGGCCACTGCGGTTCTGACCACCCCGGATGTGCAGTGCCCCGACGGCCTGCACCAGTTGGTATGCGGCGAGCCATACTTTGCCTTCCGGAACGCCGTCATCGCCCTTCAGGGCACGAGAGAGCATCCCGAGCCCATGGATGCCGGCGAGCAGGGCATCAGCCAAAGGGCCATGGTGCACGCCGATGCTTCCATCGGCGAAGGAACCATGGTCCACCCCTTCGTTGTAGTGGAGGCTGGCGCACGCGTTGGCAAGGGCTGCCAACTGTATCCCGGCGTATGGATCGGCCCGGACGCCTCCGTGGGCGATGACTGCATCCTCTTCCCGAACAGCGTGGTCTATGACCGGTGCACCCTCGGCAATCGTGTCACGCTGCATGCCGGCACCGTCATCGGCAATGATGGCTTTGGATACGCCACTCACGAAGGTGCGCATCACAAAATCCCTCAACATGGCATCGTCGTTCTGGAAGACGATGTCGAAATTGGTGGCAACTGCGCGATCGAGCGGGCCACCATGGGCGAGACTCGAATTGGGGCAGGAACCAAATTTGCAGATCTGATCTCGATCGGACACGGCACCACTCTGGGCTCCCACTGCCTGCTGGTCTCGCTCGTTGGCGTTGCCGGCTCAGTCAAACTCGGACACCACGTGGTGCT
>DOVP01000114.1:14623-15221 GCA_003520025.1 Phycisphaerales bacterium | reverse complement strand
GAAGCCCGGCAAACTGCCAGGGGAAACATGCGCCCGCGACTACGACCTTGAGTATGGGAGCGACACACTCGAGATTCACACCGATGCGATTGAGCCGGGGCAGCGAGTCCTGCTCGTAGACGACCTCATCGCCACCGGGGGCACCATGCTCGCAAGCCGACAATTGATCGAAGCCCTCGGCGGCGAACTCGCGGGCATTACCGTCCTCATCGAACTGGCGGCCCTCAACGGCGGCGCCAAACAGGCACCCCACCACGTCCACAGCGTGCTCCAATACTGATCGGCTATCTGCTGCAACGCTTCACCAAGCCCCTTCAGGATCGCCCGACGCTCTTCTTCGAAATCATCGGCCGCCGTGGCAGTCAATCCTTCGGCAAGGGCAACTTCAAAGCGTTGTTCGAGTCGCTTGAGCTCGAGCAGGATCGGCGAGGGAATCTATAGAGGCGTCGGCTGAGAGATCACCGCAACGTTTCTGGAGGAGTGGCTCACCGATGACTGTCGATGTCAGACACCGAACGATGGCCTCGGCCGCGTAGCCATCGCCGTAGGGGTTTGACATACCGACGAGTTCGCTCCGGAAGGCTGGATCGACGGCCCG
>DOVP01000114.1:12576-14236 GCA_003520025.1 Phycisphaerales bacterium | reverse complement strand
GTTCGCCCCTGCTGGCGAATGCCTACGTTGACTACCGGCAAGCCAAATGAAGCGGCCTCCATGATGCCACTGGATGAGTTGCCCGCGAGACAGATCGCTTCTCGAAGTAGTGCCCAGTACATCAGATGATCGAGGTTGACCCGCAGCACCGCATCATTGCGGCGACTGCATATGCCCTTGGCCATTTCGATGATACGAACGTACCCGGCATCTGCATTCGGAAAGCAGAAGACCAAGGGTGATGGGCACTGCTCGATCCTCCTGAAGAAGATCTCGGCCTCGTCTGTCGTACCTCGCAGCATGGTGGTCGGATGAAAGGACACCACGAGAGGCGATGGATTGAGCGACATGCCAATTGCCGCCTCGACAAGATCCCGCGGCGGCAGAGAATCGATCACAAGGTGGTCCAGCGATGGTGCGCCTGTGACAGTCACCCGCCACGGCTCCTCCCCCATTGCGATCACCCGATCGGCTGCCTCCTGCGTCGGCACAAGGTGCAGATGACTCATCTTGGTCAGCGCGTCACGGACCTGCTGGTCGATCGCCCCTTCGCTGATCTCTCCACCCTCGATGTGCGCAATCGGGATACGGAGTGCCATCGCAGCAGCAGCAGGCGCGAGCATCTCGAAACGGTCGGCAATCAGCAGCAGGATGTCTGGACGCAGTTCGCCAAGACATTCCGCAAAGCCCAGCGTCGCCCGTCCGATGCCCTCAGCCATACCTTGATCTGAGTCCTCCCTCGCAAGAAACGGAATTTCCGCTGTAACTTCATATCCAGCATCCCGCACCAGATCGATGGTCCTTCCGAAACGCTCCTCCAGATGCGCTCCGCCCACCAACAACGACACCTGCGCGTCATCCCGAGCGCGCAGCCCGCGAAGCACCGGCTCTACATGCCCCCAATCCGCCCGTGATGTTGTCACAACTGCAACATGTCGCATGCTGCGAGCATACAAGAACGGTCTCAGGCACCACCCCCCTTTGCCTGGCAATTACTGCCGGAGGAACCCCCCGTGCCCTGCCGCACCAGACCCGGCACGATTCCACCAAAGCGGCGCATCCAATTCCGCCGCCCGAGCAGCGAATACACCAAGTGGAAGGCTCTGGATCGGAACGTCGACGCTGGAAATGACGGCGGACTGCACCCAGCTGCGAAGGCAGGGGTCATGCGTGGCGTTGAGCGTCACGAATCGATCTCCGTTGGTTCCGGGGACAGCAGCCCCAATGCCGCGAGGTCTTCCCACGGCTCCTGCACGCTGCAGGAGCCAAATGAAATGGCAAATCCAAGTCGTGCCTCTTCGATGTCGTCGCGAGAAACCTCGTAGTCTCCAAGCCGCGCTCGCTCATCATCAAAGAGAAACGCCTCTGGATCGGCCGTCTGGAGCAATGCCTCGAGCACATCTACATCGACGCGATGAGCTTGCACGATCGCGGCCGAAAGAAACACATTGAGAAATCCATGCTGCCTCGCCGGAACAACAGGATTGTCATTGGGAAGCGGATGGTGCATCCCGGCGGTCGCCTTGAACGGCACACCGGCATCGCCAGCAGCCGAGAGAAAGCGAGCCATCTGCATGAAATCTGGATACAACTCGGGCGTGACGCCACCCGTGCGAATCTTGGCGCCAGCCTCGGATCCGGCCAATACCGCCATGAGACC
>DOVP01000114.1:0-12144 GCA_003520025.1 Phycisphaerales bacterium | reverse complement strand
TTCAACTCGATCACATCGATGATTGCCTTGCCCGCTGCAGGATCCGCATGCGCCGCGTTGAAGGTCTCGATTGCGGCGAGATCATTGGCAAGTTCTGCGGTTCCACAGGGCCGCGTCAACGCGCTGATGCACCAGGGATCTGCCTCTTCTTCGTCTGGCAGCAACCCACAGGCCGCCTGCTCAAACTCGGCGAGCTGCGAAACCGGAATGATCACCCTGCCAAGCGTCCAGCCCCGTTCATCCACACCAGCTTCGTGGTACGCCTGCACCATCGGCGCCATGTCGAGTTCGGCAGGCGGGAAGAGTCCGGCGAAGTCGATCAAGCCGTCGAGCAGCATGCTGAGGGTTGCCGGCGTTCTCACAAACTGGCTTCCATTGCATTCTCGCGATTCGCCAAGCATCGATCGATCCGACTGATCACAGCTTTCTTTCCGAGAATCTCAAGCGTGTCGAAGATGGGTGGGCTGACCGGCCCCCCACTGACCGCAACACGAATGGGCTGAGCAATCTTGCCGAGGTTGCCATCGCAGTTTGCCTCTGCCCAGGTACTCAAGATCTCCTCGAGGTGCGCCGGATCCCACGGCTCAGCAGCGGCAAGCAGATCGCGGATTGCAGCGAGCCGGTCGAAACCGTTTGGTTCGCCTTTGCAGAGCGCCTTTCGGATGGCTTTGGTCATCGGCCACTCGATCTGCTCATCGGACTGCACGAAGAACCACCCCGAGTCCATTGGATCACGAAGCGTCTTGCTGCGTTCCTTGTTCGAGAGCGCAAACAACTTGAATTGATGCGTACTCATCGCCTCGAGAAACTCGGGTTCGAAGTCTTGGCAGAAGGCCTGTAGCCGAACCACGAACTGGTCGTCGTCCATCGCCTGAATCGCGTCGAGATTGAAGGCGAGCAGTTTGGAACGGTCAAACTTGGCCGGACTCTTGACGATGCGATCGAGTCCAAACTGTTCCACCAGAAATGAACGATCAAACTGCTCCCGATCGCCTCCAGGGGACCAGCCGAGCAGTGAGAGGTAATTGACCAGCACCTCAGGCAGGTATCCCGCCCGCCGAAAGTCATCGACGTTGATTTCGGGGAGCGTGATACTCAATACGCCGGCCAGTGACGCGGCAGCACTCGTCTCCAACTGCGACTTCTTGTCGGCAAGCCAATTCGCCCACTGCTCCTGACTGATACCGCATCCTTCCGGGGGAGAGTCGAGTCCACGCGACTTGACCTCGGCCCGCAGCATCTTGTCCTTGTCCCGCTTGGACATCTTGGAGCCGTCTGGATTGAAGATGAGCGAGACATGGGCCCATACTGGACGATCAAAGCCGATCGCATCGATCAGCAGCGCATGCTTGGACGCATTGGCAAGATGCTCTTGGCCGCGAATGACATGCGTGACGCCCATCAATGCATCGTCGACGACGACGGCAAAGTGGTAGGTCGGATAGCCGTCGGCCTTTCGAATGACAAAGTCTTCGAGTTCACCCGGTTCAAGGCGAACCTCGCCAAGTACGGCATCCTGCACGACGATTGGTTCATCATCCGGAACCTTGAACCGCACCACATGTGGGCGCCCCTCTGCGACAAACCGCTCCACGGTATCGGGATCGAGTTCCAATGCGGCTCTGTCGTAGCGATACGCTCGCTTTTCTGCGCGGGCCAGTTTCCTCGCAGCGCCGAGTTCTTCGGTGGTTTCGAAGGCCCGGTATGCCGCGCCCGAATCCAGCAACTGCTGCATGAAGGGTTCGTAGATATCCAGCCGCTGCGACTGGTAATACGGCCCGGTGTCACCGCCCCCGCGTCCGTGCCACTGCGGCCCTTCGTCCCAATCGAGGCCGAGCCACGCAAGATCCTCGAGAAACCCGGTGCTTGCCGCATCACTGGATCGCTTCTGGTCCGTGTCCTCGATGCGAAGCAGAAACTGACCGTTGTGCCCCTTGGCAAACGCCCAGCAAAACAGGGCCGAGCGAGCACCACCAACGTGCAGATGGCCGCTCGGACTCGGCGCAAAGCGTGTTCGTGTCGGCAGCGTACTCATTCCGTCTCCTGGAGTGGGCGATGATCACCGCGGCGAGAAAACACGAGGCGCCATGGACCTGAGAGCACGTACAACACGAAGATAATGGCGAGCGTTTCCTGGAGCCACCAAATAGCAAGGCTCAACACCGCTGCAACACGAACCAGATACGCAAAGGACCGCGATCCCCGCAGATACTTGTTCGCCATATGCGGATAGGGAACCCGTGAGACCATCATGATCGCAGAAAGCAATACGATCAGCGGCACAAGCAGCACGATGCCCACCGCAATCACCCCGAGCGTGCTGTGCTCGGCGCCCTGCCGCAGCGCTTCCAGATGTTCGTGCAGCAGCACCAGTCCGACAACGGCTCCGGCCGCGCCCGGCGTCGGCAATCCTCGAAATTGCATGTAGTCACCAATACGACCGCTGGCAGTCTCCACATTGAACCGAGCGAGCCGAAGCGCCGCGCAGCACACGTAGATCGCTGCGATAGCCCAGCAGAGCTTTCCGAGCGTATGCCCGGCATCCGGACTGATGATGGGCTCGCCTGAACCGAGGTATTGACTGAGGAGATTGAGCATGATGAAGGCCGGTGCCACCCCGAAAGTGACGACATCCGCAAAGGAATCGAGTTGTCCCCCCAATTCGGTCACGCTGTCGGTCAATCGGGCCACAGCACCGTCGAATGCATCGAGCACAATGCCGAGCAGTACCAATGAGGCGGCGACCGTCAGGCTGCTCCAACCCCATGGCCCGAGTGCCGCCTCGGTCGTGACCGGTTTGACCGCGTAATGAATCGCCGCAAACCCCGCTACGAGGTTCCCAAGCGTCAGAATCGTCGGCCAGACGCCGATGGGACCAAGACGACGACGGGCTCCGCGGCGTGTCGGACGACCACCAACCTCCTCTTCGACTGCAGTGTCTCCATTGTTCCGATCGCTCAATCGCATCGCTGCATGGTACTTGGTCCCCCCCACGCTCACCTTCCCGCGTCGAACCGTGGGACCAGCAGAATCAGACCAATGGGGGGTACTTCTGGTGATCCCTCCCACTCCATGGCGGATGCAGCAACCGATGTACCGGGATCGATTGCATCAAGCGGAGCAGGCCACCCGGGACCGCCCGCCACAAATGCCATTGCCTCTCCGGGAACCAGCAGCAGTTCGTCGCGGACTTCACCGTCAGCGGCCGAGTACAGTCGGTAGTCGACAACACACCGCGGACCGAGTTCCGTAATGATCGGCCATGAGCGGACATGGAGATCACAGCCCGCAGCCGATGCCGCGATGTGCCACCGAACCGGCACGCCCATCCAAGTCAACTCGGGTGATTCCATCGGTCGCACCGCTCGAATCAGTCCGTCTACGGTCCGCTCGTCGAACACCAGGATCTCGAGCCCGGCCGCCTCGGCATCGGCCCCGGTTACTCGTCGCGAAGACGCGTGGATGAGTGCCTCATGAACTTCGCCGATGGTCGCATCCACGTGCACCGGATGCATTTCGGTTCCCTCGCCCTGCACCCGCAGAGTCAACGGTACCGGCCCCCGCGAGCCTGGTGGCATACGAACGGGAGCAGCAGGCTCGGTGGTCCCTGTACCCCCACAGCCTCCGAGAACCGCCAACACGAATACCGAACACTTCAGCATGAGCCGTCGAGGGGAAGCAGGTTGATCCGGTCAATGAGTTCCCGGACACGCCCCCAGCCTCGTTTGGTGTGCACGAAAGCCAGCCGCGGCAAGTCCAAATGGTCGGTTTCGCCCGGAAGCGCATCGGACTGCCTCATCTCGCCGCCGTCGACAAGATCGCCAAACTCATCCGAGAGCATGCGGACCTGCTGTTCACTCAAAGGCGTCGTCAACCGGAGTACATACGTGGCACCGACGTAACGGGCTGAGTGATACCGCCGATAGAACAACCGGATGTGCTCGGCCGCATCTTCGGGTGAACTGGCGATATGCAGCAGTGACAGATCCTCCACGCTGATCCAACCGTTGTCGCACAGGTGCTCAGTGATGAAGGCAAGCCAGTCCTCCCAGTAGTCGCGGCCTGTACCCTCAAGCAGTACCACCGGAATGACATTGGACTTGCCAGTTTGAATGAGCGTGAGGCACTCGAACAACTCATCCATCGTTCCAAAGCCACCCGGGAACACGGCAACAGCATCCGCGTGCGCCATGAACATCAACTTGCGTGTAAAGAAGTAGCGGAAACTGACGAGTTTGGGATCTCCTGCAATCACAGCATTTGCGGAGGTTTCGAATGGCAGTCGGATTCGAAGGCCGAAGATCGACTCCCGACTCGGTCCCTCGTGACCGGCCTTCATGATGCCGTCGCCGGCGCCGGTGATGGTCATCCAATCGTGGTGAGCCATCAGGCCGCTGAAGTCCTTCGCCGCGATGTAGTCGGAATGGTCCTCCGGAGTGCGGGCCGATCCGTAGATCGTGACTTTCCGAGTTCCTCGGTATTGATTGAAGAGGATCCAAGAATGCCGGATTTCACGGACGGCCCGGCTGACGAGCCGAAGTTGCCCCTCGTCGCTTCCATCATCAAGCAGCCGGATCGCCGTGCGGACGAGATCTTCGGCGTGCCGACGATAGTCCTCGGGCGCATCAGGCGACAGTTCGGCGATAAATGACTCGACGTGCCGTCGGAGTCCTTCACGCACTGCGTTGGGGCGGGGAGGGGTTCTATCCATAGAGCACCCCATTGTAGCCCAAGGGGGTCAGGCACCACGCGGAGGGGTTCACACCACCGATAGTGGGTGCCTCAACAGCTTCTGAGCGGCTCCTAATCCCCTCGGCTCAGCCCCGGAAACGCGACCACCCCGACCTCGGGATCCCCCACCGGGCCCTCCATTGAAATTTCGTAGAACTGGTCTTGCACTGCACCAATGATATCTCGCACGATTGGCCAAGCACCCCGCGGTTTGAGTTGCGCCCGGACATCCATGGTCTCGAGATCAAGAATCCCCTTGCCCCGCAAACTGAACCCGCCCTCGCCGAACGGGCCACTGGCCAGCACGATGTGCTCAAGGGTGGCCTGCCCACCATGAAGGAAGAAATCGACATCGACAAAGGAGATCGCACCCACCACCGGCGAGGAGAGGTGCAGGACCTGCTGAATCGCCACGATTGCTGGAAGCGTCTGCAGGTGTCCCTCCGTCACTCGGAATACGCCCACACCCGTAGTCTCTTCTGAAGCACCGGCTCGGCCCCGCAAGTGCAACGTGGCGTCAACCTCTCCGGTCGAGGGCGGCTTGTCTGGTTTCTCTGCGGCGGGAAACAACTGGGCCAATCTCGCATTTGCGAGCAATACTACGGAGGACCACTCGCCGTCGACGCCTCCGGCCTGGCCGGATACGACCAAACGACCACCACCGAGATCGCCCGTCAACTCGCCGATTCGAATACGCCCCGGCGCATCATCTGCCGGGTCGCTCTTGATGGTGCCCGAAATGTTCGATACAAACGCATCTCGAACGGTGGCTGAGGCACGGCCTACTCGAAGATCGACATTCGCATCTCCAGAGGCAAGCGTGATCTTGGAGTTGATGTCCGCGTGAACATTCTCCAACCGCAGTCCGGTTGTTACCGCCGCTCCATTCAGCGTGATCTGACCATCAACCGTGCCATCCCAGTCCTCTCCGGTTTCCTCAAGCGATATGCTGAGGGGATCGATGAGAGACTGGCCATCGTCCTCGAGTTCGATGATGGCGAGTACCTCCTCCCACTTAGAGCCGGCAAGTGACAACAGCAGATCGTCGCCAAGCCCACCGTTGTAGGCACCACCAACTTCAATTCGCACCGGTTCCCACCTGATTTGCCCCGTCAGATCAATCGCCGCCTCGCCGACCGTACCGATCAGACGATCAATCCGAGCCATGTCGGGAAGGAGAAAGATCGCACTTCCACCCTGATCGCGGAATTCCAGCCGGCGATCCCGCCAAGTTGCCTCAAGTTTCCGCGGCTCCAACTCGATCTGCCAGGATTCCACGCCCCGATTAGCCTCCCACTGGGCTTGAAGTTTCACTTCACCCGCGGGGGCAAGGGACTTCCATACCTGCCCCCCATCGACCCCAGTGAACAGCATGAGCACATCCTTCAGAAGCGGAAGCGCGAGCATCAGACGATCCGTATCGATGAGCAGTTCGGCATCGCTGCCGTCGGTCGCAATCTGGCCACGCACTTCGACAGGCATCGCCGGAAGCGATTCAGAGGCGATCTCAAGAAGCACCGATTGAAAGGATGCACCATCATCAGTGAACATGATCTTGCCATCTCGAAGGCTCACTCGCTGCTCTGGGTCGACTTCCATGGCGAGTCCGGTGAGTTCAACCGAAGTCGGCTTGAGTACTTCGCCACCAAGCTGCACAATCGCGTCAAACCTGCCCCAAGGTCCCCACGCATTCCAGAGATCGGACACCTCGTCTCGGACGGAATCCGGGAAGTATGGAAGCAACCAGCGACCGACATGAAGTCCTGTCGCATCAACTCGAAGTTCGCCCCCATCCCGCGGCGTACCCATCAACACGATGTCGGCTCCGACTGCCCGAACCGCAAGGGGCACCAACTCGATACCTGCGTCGGAGATGTTGACGCTTCCCTCTAGATCGAGCAAGTGACCGCCACCAAGTGGGCCGGCCAATTGCAGTCCCACCAGTTCATCAAGTTCGGGGGTGACCTCCAGCGAGCCGCGGCGGATGCTCGTTTCGATGTCATATCCGATCTCGTCCCCGTCGATCTCCACACGGCCTTTGGCCTGCAGAACACCCTCCAGTTTTCCAACCGAAAGAGATGTCGTACTGC
Source organism: Phycisphaerales bacterium (assembly GCA_003520025.1). Taxonomy (GTDB): domain Bacteria; phylum Planctomycetota; class Phycisphaerae; order Phycisphaerales; family SM1A02; genus UBA12567. The sequence continues at coordinate 5,323 of DOVP01000114.1, read as the reverse complement.
CATTGGAAACGGTACGTAAAGCCTCAAGCAAACTCGAGTCGATTCGCTCATCAACCACATCGAACTCGATCCAGCCGCCACCCGGACCTTCGCCAAGCGGGACCAGAATGGCGCCGAAGAAACTGCCCAGTCCGCCACCTTCCGCAGTTCGGACATCAATCGGCCCGCCATCCGGCCCCTCCATGTACAGATCCTCGTCCCACCGCAGACGCCCCTTGCCCAGCAATAGCGTGAGCGGGAACTCGCTCCAAGTCATCTCAAGATGGTCGAATGGAATCACGCCGCCGATCGTCAGGATCTCGGCATCATTCTGCTTGACGGTCAAGTCAAGATCAACGATCTGATGCTTCACGCCGGGGCCAGCGGGCACATCGACGTTTTCACGAGTGAATACATCCCGCAGCGTCGCCTCGGCCCGAGGCGGCATCGCCTCGAGCAATACGCGATCGAGCGGTACGTCACTGGCCTGAATTCGCACCGCGAGATCCCTGCCCTTCGTCGCCTCGACCCGACCAGTGATCGAAACCAACGAATCCCCGCTTCCCTGCGCAGTCAAAGCAGCGACCTTGATGTCATCATCGTCAATTTGAATAACTGCCTGGAGATCATGAAGCGGATACGGAAAGCGGTCATAAGCGCCGCGTCCACCACCGAGATCCAAACGCACCTCCTCTTCAACCGGCCCACCATTGACGATCCGATCGAAGTGCATATCCATTTGAAAATCACACTGACGAACACGAAACATTTCAAGAATGCGAGCGGCCTCGGCTGGCACGACAGCCATCCGACCTTTGTCGAATCTCACCTCGTTGGCGGTGACATGAAGGCTGAACGGAACCTGCTCCAGCGCAGCCATCATCTCGTCGACATTGTCAAGCGCGGCCACCGCGGTGAGTTCGGCGAGCAGCAGATCAACCCGGTACGGCACTCTGACCGAGTCACCATAAATCCCTTTCGGATCAACATACCCCTCCAAGGCACGGATCTCGAATTCATCACCGCGGAACTCAATCAGCCCCTGCTCCACGAAGAGTCTCGGAGGAACAGGATCGGCATGCTTGAGGATCCGACCATCAAGGAATGATTCCCAAAAATGATCCCCAATCCCAAGAACAGCCGGATCGAGTTTGATCGAAACATCGTCAAGCCACATCGATGCTCTGTCCGGACGTCCTCGCTTGAGATCGATCATGAGTTCATCGATTTTGCCGGTGAGTTGTAGTTGCTCGGCGGACTCGCGGATCGTCCAGAACGGAATGAGTTGCTGAGAGTCCCGGTCGAGCGAGATATTCGTTGCCGTCGCGGAGAGATGGTCATCGTGAGGGTGATAGGTTCCGCTGAGCGACGCCGTCCCGCCATCCACTTCGTCCATCACAAACGACTGCCCTCCCGATCCGTCGAGCAGCGGCACCAACTCGCCGGTAAAGCGTGCCTGGCCCTTGAGCACGAATCGGCCGTCCAGCAACGCGCCACTCTCGATGCGAACAGACTCAAGATTGATCCGAGGAAACAAATCTAGTTCGCCGCCGTCTTCGCCGAGAGGAGACGTCGCCCGACCATCTCCTGAGGGACGAAGATCCGCGAGCGTCAGATCCCAAGATGTACGCTCCATCAATCTGACGACGGCCTCGTGGACGAGCACGTCATCAATCTGAAAGTCGCCAATTCCACCGGACCACTGCACAGTCATGTGGTCGATATAAATGACTTCGGCTGCCGGCCCGCTCATGCCGGGCACCGACACGGACACCCCACGAAGAGAAACATCGGAATCACCAACCCACTCGATGTCATCGATGCGTACATCGCCGCCGATGGCGTCAGCAAGTCGCGACTCGGCGATGAAGGCAAACGTGACCGGTCGAAACACAAACAATACAAGGAGCACCCCCGCGATCACCACGAAGGCAGCCAGCCCTATCAACATCGACCACATGGGCGAAATGCGTTTCATGCGAACACGGACGGTCAAGATGATCCCTCCGCCAAATCGATCGCCCGACCAAGCGCCGCAGCCTTGTTCAGCGTCTCTTCGTACTCCTTCGACGGCACCGAGTCGAGTACGACGCCTGCTCCAGCCTGCAGGTGATAGCGCCACGGAGGACCGGGGGTGGCCGCGGGAATGACAATCGTCCGCAAAGCGATCGCGATATCCATGTCTCCTCCGAACGACACGCAGCCAATGCCGCCAGCGTAGGGGCCACGCCGGACCGGTTCAAGTTCGTCGATGATCTGCATGGCGCGGATCTTGGGCGCACCACTGACGGTTCCTACGGGCAGCGAACGTCGCAAGGCTTCCCAGCAGTCGTTGCCCACCGCAAGCCTTCCCGTCACCGTAGAACTGAGGTGCATCACATGGCTGTATCGCTCGACATCCATGAGTCGATCGATCGCAACACTTCCGGGGACGCAGACCGTGCCGAGGTCGTTGCGAGCAAGATCAACCAGCATGGAGTGCTCCGCCCGCTCCTTCTGATCTGCAAGGAGATCCTCCTCAAGACGAGCATCCTCCAAACCGTCAGAACTTCGCCCGCGGGTACCTGCCAGGGGACGATTGATCACGACGTCACCCACGACTCTGCACAAGATCTCCGGGCTTGAAGCTACGAGCACAACATCGGGCGACTGCATGTAGATCATGTACGGACTCGGGTTCACGACCCGAAGCGTGCGGTACACATCAAAGGGATCCGCTTCGCTCACCCGCTCGAATCGCTGCGACGGAACAACCTGAAAGACATCACCAGCCTTGATGTACTCGACGCACCGCTCGACTGAAGCCTCGAATTCCTCGCGACTGCTCTGGGGAGTTCCCGGCCCTCGCGTCTGCGCCGCATCGAGTTCGACGCGGCCAGCAGGCAACGTGACGGAATCCTCCGCAAGCATGGCAAGCACCTCGTCCAACCGCTGCTGGGCCCGATCCCATGCCTCGCTGGGTTCAATCCCCCGAAGATCGGCCCAATTGGTCACCGAGAGCGTTTTGTCTACATGATCGAAAACGACAACTGTGTCGTACAGACCGAAGTGCATGTCAGGCAAACTGCGATCATCAACAGGCGCCGCGTCCTCGGACACAGCCTCGGGCTCGAGCCATCGCACCGAGTCATAGGCCAGCCAGCCGCCCCATCCGCCGCGAAAGACCTGATCGGAGCCCGTCGCAATGCGAAGATCCGACGTCAACGACGCAAGCTGCCCGAGCGGATCGGGATGGTGCTCGACGCGGCAAGAGCCGTCTCGGTGGTCAAGCAATGTCACTTCCTGCCGCCGCGCGGTCACCTCAAGCACAGGCCTCGCTGCCACAATGCTGTGCCGCCCGACCGTGCCACCGACCTCGACCGACTCGAGCAGGAAACTCGTATCTGTCCGCTGGTCACCTGATACGAGGCGGCGGTAGGCCAGCACGGGCGTGAGATGATCACTGAGCACCCGCCGGCTCACCGGCACGAGGTCGAACAACGCCGCCTGCTCCATGAATGCGTGCTTGGTTGATTCGGCCATCGCGGGCAGTGTACCCCGCCTGCCCTATCATCCTCGCCATGGAACCCGCCGCGGCACATCGCCCGCTCATCGAAATCCGCAACCTGCACCGCACCTACTGCCGGCCGGACGGAAGCGTACTTGTCGCAGCCCTTCGTGGGCTCGATCTCACCATCCCGCGGGGCCAGTATGTGAGCATCATGGGGCAGAGCGGGTCGGGCAAGAGCACACTGATGAATATCATCGGATGCCTCGATCGGCCGACAGAGGGCTCCTATCTGCTCGAAGCCGAGGATGTGTCACAACTGGATGACACCGCCCTCAGTGCCATCCGAGGACAGAGGATCGGCTTCATTTTCCAGTCGTTCAACCTCATCCCTGAACTCACTGTCGTCGAGAACGTCGAAGTACCGCTCTTCTACCGGGGCGTTCCCAGCGCCGAACGACATGCAACAGCCCGGGCCGTGCTTGAGCGCGTGGAGTTGTCTGACAGGTTGGGACACCGACCCAATCAACTCTCCGGAGGCCAGCAACAGCGAGTTGCAATCGCTAGGGCCCTCGTTGGCGATCCATCGCTGTTGCTTGCCGACGAGCCAACGGGCAACCTCGATACCGAGACCGGAGGAACCATCATGTCGCTACTGGACGAACTCCACCACGAAGGCCGAACAATCATGATGGTGACCCACGATGACGAAATGGCCCAGCGATGCCAGCGAATCGTCCGCCTTCGGGACGGCGAGATCGAATCCGACACGGCCCCAGAACCGCTCGCTACGGCCACCTGAAGATGCGCATCCTCGGCATCGATCCCGGACTTCGGTATACCGGCTACGGGTGCATCGATTCCGATGCCGGCGGGCAGTCCAGCACGGTTGTTGAAGCGGGCGTGATTCGCGTCCCGCAGAAGAAGCCACTGCCCGAGCGATTGGCCTACCTGCACGACGAACTCACCACGCTCATGCAGGACACGAAGCCGGATCTGGTCGTCATTGAACAGGTCTTCGTCCACCGCGATCGAGCCCAGACGGCCATGCAGATGGGACATGCCCGCGGCGTCATGCTGCTTGCCGCTGAGCAGCAGCGCATCGAAATCGACGACCTCTCACCCGCTGAGATCAAGAGGGCCGTTACCGGCAACGGTCGCGCGAGCAAGGAACAGGTCCAGCACGCCATCGCCACGCTGCTCGGTCTTCCAGAGCCGCCAACCCAGCCCGACACCGCCGATGCCCTTGCGATCGCTCTTGCTGCGGCAGCGAGAAGACGCGCCTAGGAAGGACCGACATCTGTTCTTCGCCCGAGTCGACTGGGCCTTCAGAGAACAGGGCCCTCGCCGAAGCGAGGGCCCTGTGAAAGAATCAAATCAGAACAGGAGCGAACTCAGGCGCACGGTCCCCAGTTGGAGATCAGCAGCAAGAGGTCATCGGCGTCGGTCGTTCCATCGCCGTTGGTATCGCCATCTGGCGTACCCCACGCGCCGATGAGCTGCAGCAGGTCGTCCGCGCCGACATCACCGCTGCCGTCGAGGTCGCCAGAGCACGGATCACCGCAATCGGGCTTCTCGACCGAAACAGCATCGACCGCCGCCTCGATGACCGAACCTTCGCCCAGATCACCGCACACGAACCGCAGGCGGAACTCCGCCGTCGGCGTGAAGCCGGAGACATCGTCGAGGTTGAAGGCAACCTCGTACCAGTCGCCACTGACTTCACCGCCCGATGGGCCGACGGTTTCAAGGTTGGCCCATGACCCGCCAGCATCCACCGAGAACTCCACCTCGAAGATGTCGCTCTGTGGATTACCGCCGCCGCAACTGTCGCCATTGTTGTACCAACGGGCATAC
>DOVP01000139.1 GCA_003520025.1 Phycisphaerales bacterium | reverse complement strand
CCCCCTGCCGCCTTGACCGCCTCACATCGCGCTTCGACGATCGGACGGTCGGGGGGGTCGAACGGCAACCTCGTGATGATGACATTGCGAAGCGCCGCCCCCGGCACATCCACACCCTGCCACAGGCTCGACGTGCCGATCAGTACACCGCCCTCGGTGTCGCGAAACCGCTCCACGAGTCTTCCGGGCGGCCCATCGCGACCCTGCACAAAGACCGTTCCCCCTGCCTCGGCCAGTTGCGGCTCACCGGCCTTCACCAGCGCGTTGATGGTGCGGAAGCTCGTACACAGAACCAGCGCATCGCCGCGGGTCCGCGCCACCAGTTCGACGACCCTTTGCAGTAGCGCGTCGATGTACTGTGGACTGTTCGGTTCCGGCATCGCCGAGTCGATGACCAGCCGCATCTGGCTGGCCAGATCAAAGGGGGTTCCTTCTTTGAGCGTGACAGCATCAGGACATCCGAGCCGCGTCGCGATGTGACCAAATCCCTGCTTGCCCGCCGCCATCGTGGCGCTCGTGAGGACCAGTCCAGTGCGGCCAGTAAACAACTGCTCACTCAGAATGGGGGCCACGTCGATGACGGTACATTTGAGCGTAGGTCTCGCACCACGCCCGCTGCCAGGCTCCAGTCCATCGAGGTAGTACACGCCGCCCGGTACGTCTTGGGCAAGCAGTCTGCGCACACCGGTCGCCATGCCCGAAGCGCGAATGGCCCATGAAGCCAGTTCCGCACGTTCCTCCTCATCCACGCTCACGGTTCGTGCCGCGCCGATGGCCTCACCCAGCGCCTCAAGTGGCCCGGACAACACATCCTCGACCGGATGCGGCTCGCGGATGCGGCCGCCAGAACCACCCGAGCGACCGTTCCATGCGAGCAGCGCATCGAAGAACCGCCGCGCGGCTCCGCGGGCATCTCGCACGTGAACAACACACCGCGCAATCGGACCATCTCCGCCCTGTCCGGCGAGCCATCCTCGTTTCTCGTCGCTGCTGAGCAGCGAGCCGAGCAGCCGCTCGACGCCTGCCTCGGAAATCTGCATCCCGAAGTGTTCAGCCGCCACATCCTCGACCGCATGGGCCTCATCAAAGACCACATGGTGGTAGTCGGGCAGCATGGACGCGCCGCCCATCCGAAGTGCCAGATCCGAGAAGAAGAGTGCGTGGTTGCAGATCAGCAGATTGCCAGCAGCCATACGGGCACGATCACGTTGGTAGAAGCACTCGTCGTGCCGTGGGCACTTCCCGCCAAGACAGTTGTTGGACTCGCTCTGCACGTGATCCCATACGCTTGCACGTGGCAATGTCGGCAGGCTCGTCCGCGTTCCGTCGCCCGTACTGCCGGCCCAGCCCTCGATGATCTTGAGCGAGGCCCATTCGGGACCGCCGAAGGAACCTCGTCGCCGCAAGGCCATGTCCAGCCGCCGCTTGCTGAGGTAGTTGCCGCGACCCTTGACCAGCACCGGCCGCACCCCGCCCCCCACAAGCGGCAGCAACAGCGGAATGTCCTTGCGGACCAATTGCTCCTGCAGCGCGATGGTGTGGGTCGAAACGACGACGATCTCGTCGTGGTTGACCACCCGTTCCATCGCCGCGAGCAGATAGGCGAAGGACTTCCCGACACCGGTTCCGGCTTCGGCCAGCAGCGTGCCACGATCTTCAAAGCAGCGACGGATCGCATGCGCAAGCCGCTCCTGCTCGGGCCGGACCTCGAAGCCCGGTAGCACTGCTTGCAGCCCGGCCTCTTCACCGAGCAGATCAACCAGTTCAGCGCCGCTCACGCGGGGTTCCTCCGATCGGAGCGTGCGCCGGCTCGCCGGGGCGGCGTGGATACATGCGAGGGATCGGCCCATCACGCCGCACAACGACGATCGTTCCGGAAGGCGTCCGACACGTCGACTCAACCGTGGCCTTGAGTGTGCGAAGGGCTGCTGCTGCTTCTTCGATCTCCTTCGCGGCGCGCTCGCCCTTGATCGCCAGCAGGTATCCGCCCTCTACAACCAGCGGCAATGCCAACTCCAACAGCACCCGCAGCGGTCCCACCGCCCGCGCGGTCACAACATCCCACGCGAAGCGGCCGCCGCCGTCGGGACTTCCCAGCGTCTCGGCTCGTTCGCTCAGTACAGTGACGTTGTCGAGACCCATCGCCGTTGCCGTTTCGGCCAGAAAGCGAGCCTTCTTGCCGGTCGCCTCGAGCAGCGTCACCGGCAGATCAGGCCGCACGATCGCAAGTGGAAGTCCTGGGAAGCCCCCGCCAGCGCCGAGATCAAGCATGTTCTGCGCGCCGGCCGCTTCGAGATAGGGCAGCACACTCAGGCTGTCCAGTACGTGCCGCGTCCAGGCCTGCTTGCGGTCAGCGATGCGAGTCAGGTTCATTCGCGTATTGGCCTGAAACAACAAGTCGAGAAAACGCCCGAGCATGCAGACTTCCTCAGCGGCCAATTTTACGCCATACGGCTCCGCCAACTCGTTCACGTTGATCGCATTGTCCTGGTTGCTATCCACCGGCATCATCCTCGGGACCGAATTCAAAACTCTCTCTCCACAATCTGCTGGGCGGACGGAGGCCCACATTCAGCAGCAACCCAATGAGCAACCATACGGTGACGAGGCTCGAACCGCCCGCGCTGACAAACGGCAGCGTCATCCCCGTAATCGGCATGAGCCCGATGGTCATACCCGTATTGACGACCATCTGCGCCAACAGCAGCGTCGTCGCTCCCACGGCAACCAGCCTACCGAATGCCTCCCTGCACTGAGCTGCAACCAGCAGCCCCCCTACCGCCATGACGGCGAAGAGTGCCCACGTCACCAAGCCGCCGAGCAGCCCCCACCGCGTGATAATGACGGCAAACACCATGTCGTTGTGCTCTTCAGGCAGGTGATTCCAGTGCAGCAGTCGCGCCGCTTCGTGTTCTCCATGCCCGCTCAGGCCGCCGGCGCCAACGAGGGTCATGGCTCGCTGCCCCTGGTATCCGATGTCGTCGACGTAACTCGTATCGCCGCGGATCTGCGCCCACATCGCGAGGATGCGATCTCGCTGGTGCGGGCGGAGCATCGGCGTCATCGCGCCTGCAGCGAGCAGTCCAAGCAGCCCGATCACGAGCAGATCCCGCATCTTCGCGCCGGCTGCAATGAGCATCGCGATGGCGGTCGGCAGAAAGAGCAGCGCCGTACCGAGATCCGGCTCAAGCAACACCAAGCCCATCGGCAGCAGCGCAATGAGCAGTGGCGGCACCAATCCACGAAGCCGACGGTGATTGCGTCTGAATCGAAGCCACGACGCGATCGAGAGTACGACGGCCACCTTGGCCAGTTCCGATGGTTGCAGGTCCGTCACGACCAGATTGATCCACCGCCTGGCGCCATTTCGGGGGCGAACCACGAAGTCTGGAACGCCCGGCATCAAGAGAAAGATCAGAAGCAAAACGACGAAGATCAACATCGGCCAACTGATCCACTGCAAGAATCGATGCGAAGGCCACACCACCAGTGCTGCCGCGATCAGTCCCACAGTCAGCAGTGCGCCCTGCTTGGCCACCAGTTCCGGCCGGGTTGTTCCGATGGCCGCCAAGCCGATGCACGTGAGAATGATCGCTGCTGCAAAGCACAGCCACGCGGGTGTCGCCCAGTGCACGCGGCTGACCCATGTTCGCTGGGGCGCCGGCCGCAGACCGCCCTGTGGACGAACGAGCGATGAAGTGGATCGACTCACGAGTCGCCCCCACTCAGATAGCCCTCGGCCTGCAGGGCGCGAATCACCTGATCGGCGATCGGCCCGGCAACGCGTCCGCCTGAACCACCGTATTCAACCAGTACCGCAAAGGCGTACCGCCACGGTCCACTCTCATCGCCTAGGAGCCCCACGACCCACGAATGCTCCAACTCCGTGGTTCGCTCGCCCGGAACAATCTCTCCATTGCCATCAACATCCCGTCTCCATGGCGGTGCCTGCGCAGTACCGGTCTTCGCCGCGATGCGAACACCTTGTACGCGAAAGATTGGTTCACGTCCGGAAGCAAGCGACAAGTGATTCCCCGTACCGTAAGGCTTCTTCACAACATCTTCGAGTCCTGCGATTACTGTTTCGACCAGCCGCGGTGAGAGCGGTCTGCCTTGCGAGGCCTCCGTAGGCTGGTGACCCTGTACGAGCGTGGGCGGAACACGCCTGCCGGCTCGCGCCAGCGTGGCGTAGGCGTTGGCCGCATGCAGTGGCGTCCACGTTGTCCGCCCTTGACCGATCGCCATCATGACCGATTCGAATGTGTCTTCGCCTTGCCGCTGCAGCGCGTCGATGTCACCGCCACTGGGCCGCGAACCGCTGGCCTCGAGTGGTTCAGTCCACGGCGCACTCAGACCGATGTCCAACCGCTCTCCGAGGCCCATGCTGCCAAGCCAGTCGCTGAGCCTGGCAAGTCCGAGTCGATCGCCGAGTTCGTAGAACCAACTGTTGCATGATCTTGCAAGCGCCTCGACCGGACCGAGGCTGCCATGTGTGGCCATGCCGTACTTGGGACGGTAGATCCAGCAGCGGGCGATGTTCGGCTGATTCTCAAAGTGGTGTCCGGTGCATTCGATCTGCTGGTCGAGGTCGATCACGCCTTCGCTCACGGCCGCGGCCAGAATCAGTGGCTTGATGATCGAGCCAGGAGGAGCGGCAATCTGAGCTGGGCGTATGAGCCATGGTTGAAGTGACTGAACCTCTCCTTCCGTCATGTCACCCAACTGCCAAGGACTCGATGCCATGGCGATTATTTCACCGGTTGCGATGTCCAGCACCACGACGCTCGCGGGAAGCACCGTTCCGTTTGGAAGCGGCGTGTTGCGGTGCCAGGACTGCACTCGGGTCAATCCGATATCGGGGTCCAGCACTGCCTCCAGCCGCGCCTGCACAGCAGCATCGATGGTCAACTGCACATCGCGTCCACCGATGGGTTCCTCGCGGGCGGTTTCTCCGATGTCACGCTCCCGAACAACCATCCCGACTTCACCGCGGAGCGTGTCCTCCCAGGCCTGCTCGATGCCGCGGCTGCCCACGGCATCGGACTGTCGGTAGCCCCCCCGGTCGATCTCGTGGGTATCAGGATCGTGGAAGGGACGCCTTGCCACATCTTCCTCCCACACCGTGTCGCGGATGTCGCCAAGCAGCACATCGGCGACCCGGGGAATCGTGATGGGCTGCATGGTGTCAGCGCGGAGCGGACCTGGCATGGTGCTCATGTCCACCTCGACGATCTGCCTCTCGTATGGATGGGTGCGGTGGCGGGCGTATCGCAGGTCGAGCAGGTCGTCGTATTCGGCTGCAAACGCATCCAGTTCGGCGGCCTGTGCCTCGCGGAGATCCGGCACGATGACATGCACATCCGCCTGCTCGCGAATGGGGCGTGGCACGAAGTCGGGCCCCTCGCCCGAACCGAATCGCGCCTCGTGACGACGACGCTGCGCATCCCAGACAACGGCGGCCATCCGCTGCACTCGGCTGCGGATGTCGTTGAGCCGGATGTCCATCTCGTCGCGACTCAGTTCGGCCGCCGAAGCGATCGCCACCCACAGCGCATCGAGTACCTCGTCCCACCGCCTCCGCTCCGCTTCAATGGCCCCAGAACGTCGCTCGGGCGAGGCCATGGACCACGCATCGCGACCCATCGCGTTTCTTGCTGCTCGAATCGCGCGGTCCTCAGCCCACTGCCCGGTGATGGCGTCCCATGAGACCGCCACCTCCCAGCGTGGCTCGTCTTGAGCAAGCACCCGGCCCTTCCTGTCCAGAATGGATCCACGCCACGTCGGAAGCCATTGCTGCTCAAGAAGCCGCGACACGGCGACCGCGCGGTGCGTAGCCCCCTGCACCAAGGTCAGACGCACCGCCTGCACGATCAGCACCACCAACACAATGCCAATGCATGCGGCAAGAAGCCACAGACGGCGGTGATACATGACGGGTGCCTTGCGGCGGGTGGCAGTGGACATATGGCGGCGTGAACTCGGTGAGAAGGGGCAGTGATGGCAAGTGTACGCCGCAGACGGAGGTATGCTTCACGCTCATGCACGAACTCCCGGTGGACATGCTGGTCCATGGCTATCTGAACGGGTACTTCCCAATGGCCGACCCCGATTCGGGCGACTTGGAGTGGCACCACCCGGACCCTCGGGCGATCCTCCCACTCGAATCGCTGCATGTGCCCAAGAGCCTCGCCCGCACGATTCGAGAAGGACGATTCCAGATCAGGACGGACAGTTGCTTCGATGAGGTGGTGGCCGCCTGTGGCCTGCCCGGCCCGGGACGAGAGACAACGTGGATCGACGATCGCATCGCCACGGCCTGCAGCGACCTGCACCAGCAAGATTTGGCCCACAGCGTGGAGGCCTGGCGGGATGGGCAACTGGTAGGTGGCCTCTATGGCGTCCGCATCGGTGGCGCCTTCTTCGGAGAGTCAATGTTCAGCAGACCCGAGCTCGGCGGGCGGGATGCCTCCAAAGTGTGTCTGGTCTGGCTGACCGAGCATCTGCGGGCGATCGGGGCAGGCCTGCTCGATATTCAGTTCATGACCGAGCATCTGCGAGGGTTCGGGGCAATTGAAATCGATGCCACGGAGTATCACGCCCGATTGCGTAAGGCTGCGGAGATCGAGTGTCTGTGGTAAGGGGACATGCGATGACCGGGGATACACGCCAAAGAGTCGATATAGGCCAATGTCCCCACGCAGTATCTGGTCGCCTTTCGGTGAAAAAACGACTATCATCCCCGGTCCTCCATCGTGAGGAGCCGTCGGTGAGGCCTGATTCTGGGTTGCGCCGCACGGGGCATCTGTTCGCGGCTGAACGGTGCTCCAGCTCCATGGGGGAAACAGCCGCGGATGCGTTTCGACGCCGACCCGCGCCATCGTCCCTCGCGTACGGAGTTCGCAGCGTCCCCGCACACACAATCACACCCGTGGCCCGTGGTGTAATCGGTAACACACCTGGTTTTGATCCAGGCATTCCAAGTTCAAGTCTTGGCGGGCCAGTCCTCTTCTTCACATGAGCAGCACACCGCAACAAACTGACCGACCGCTCGCCGCGGTCATCCTCGCAGCCGGGAAGGGCACCCGCATGGGTGGCGATCTTCCGAAGGTCCTGCATCAGGTGGCCGGCAAGCCGATGGTGCACTGGGTGGCCGAGGCGTGCCGAGAGGTCGGTGCGTCCCCATTGGTCGTCGTCGTTGGATACCAGAGCGACCGCGTCCGCGAAGCGATGGCCGGAGATGATGACATCGTGTTCGTCGAGCAGGCCGAGCAACTCGGAACCGGTCACGCTGTGGAAGTCTGCCGCGAAGCGATCGCCGATCTGGGCGGTGACGCCTTCGTACTCGCCGGTGACGGGCCACTCATCAGAGCCCGCACACTCGCGGCGATGGTGGATCGACACGCGGCCTCGTTTGCATCGGCGACGCTCGCCACGGCGGTACTCGACGATCCGACCGGATACGGACGGATCATCCGCGATAGCGACGACTGTTTCGAAGCCATCGTCGAGCAGAAGAACGCATCGGAAACGCAACTCACCATCGACGAGGTGTAT
>DOVP01000052.1:5740-12557 GCA_003520025.1 Phycisphaerales bacterium | reverse complement strand
CGCCACCGCCGATGGCCACCTTCTTGAGTACGCCTCGGACTGCAACGGCAACTTGGTGCTGGACGCGTGGGACATCCGGGCCGAACTGGTCTACAACGGTGTGATCATCGACTGTGACGAGGACTGCCGCATCGATTCATGCCAGATCGATGAGGGTGTCCGACTCGACTGCAATGCCAACGGCATCCCCGACCGCTGCGATGTGGCCAACGGCACCGCGCTGGACTGCAATACCAACGGGGTCCCCGACGAGTGCGACGTCGACCCGGTCACCGGGTCGAGCGAGGATTGCAACGGCAACGGCATACCCGACGAGTGCGACGACCCGGATGACCTGCTCATCTGCGACGCCATCGTGATCAATGAGGTGCTCATCGATCCGGTCGAGGACGTCAATGGGGACGGTGTCTTCCATCCAGGGCAAGACCAGTTCGTCGAAATCGTCAACAACTCAGATGATTTCATCGACCTTCAGAACTGGGAAATCCTTCAGGACGGTATCCGCTGGCACATCTTCTCGGAAATCACCCTCATTGAAACGAAATGCGCCGTGCTGGTCTTCGGCGGCGGAAAACCAAATCCCAATGACTTCCCGGAGGGCGTCCCGATTCACACGGCGAGCAACGGAGCATTCCTCCCCCTCCGCGTGCCGCCTTCGGGAAACACAGCCACCCTCATGTTGCGAGACGACACATTGACGGCCCACGACACCATCACTTGGGGGGATGAGGCCGACACCGACGGCCCGAGTCTGACCCGCTGCCCGGATGTCATCGGTAGCGACCCGGACGGAGACGGACTCATCAACATCATCCCGCACGATGAGTGCACGAACTTCGATCGATCGCCGGGATTGCTCGTTGATGAATCGGAATTCTCCTGTAACAACGATGCCGATGAAGATGGTGTCCTGGACAGCGACGATAACTGCGTGAATGACTGGAATCCAACTCAGGATGACTGCGATGGCGATGGAATCGGAGATGCCTGCGATACCATCGAGGACTGTGAGCCAAACGGCATCGACGATTGCGTTCAGATCGCGAATGAACCATCGCTCGACTGCGATGAGGATGGGGCCCTGGATATCTGTCAGATCAGGGATGATCCCGATGCTGTCGACTGCAACATCACGGCCCGGCTCGATTCATGTGAAATCGCCGATGGGATCGTTCCCGACTGCAACGAAAATGGACGGCCAGACAGTTGCGACATCGCTGATGGCATCAGCGAAGATAAGAACGGTGATGGCATTCCCGACGAATGCTGCCTTGTCGATATCCCGTGTGACGGCGTGACGGGACTGCTCCTCATCATCAATGATTTGGGCTGCATTGGAACGCCGCCGGATTGCCCAGGCGACTTCAACTGCTCAGGGCTGGTTGACACGCAGGATCTTCTTGACTATCTCTCGCAGTGTTCGTTCAAGTAGCGGACACCTAGGCTGCCAGCGCCTCCGCAATTTCCACAACCAGTACATCCAGCATGCACACGGGCGTGCCGATGCCGCGGCGAAGCCGCTGTTGATGGCGAAGAGCATCACCAAGCAACTCCGCGAGCCGCTCAGGCGGCACACGCTCGGCCACCGAAATCGTCGCGTCCCCAGCCGGACCCCAGAGTTTGAGGTCCTTGCGGATCTGCTGCGGGCCGGCGCCGCTGCGTCGCATCCTCGCCGCCGCGTGCAGGCGACGCAGCATGTCGGTGACGGCCCACGCCACCAGTACATCGCTCTGTCGCGACACGCCGAGCAGTTCGTGCAGCGTTGCAAGACCCCGCGGGGCGCCACCGCCGAGCAGCGCATCCTGAATGACCCATGCCTTCTCTTCGCGGCTCAGTGGTACCGCCTCATCGACGAGCCTTGCATCGATTGACTTGCCATCCGGCGTCATCGCAGAGAGTTTGGCGAGTTCCGAGTCGAGCCTTGCCAAATTGCATCCAACACGGCGCACCAAACGCTCGGCAGCGCCGCGGTCGATTTCGGCGTTGTATTCCTTGCCGGCGCGGCCGATGACCCACCGCAGCGTGTCGGCTGGTCCGAGCGACTTGATGCGGTGTACCAGTCCGACCTTCTCGATGGCCTTGTCGATCTTGCCGCGATGCCACGTATCGGCCCGCAGCAGCAGTGTGGCGTCCTCGCATGGGGCAGCAACGTATTTCTCGAGCAGCACGCGAGCCCTGCTCGGCCCGCTGCCTTCACCGCGAGCGGCGAGAAACCTGTCCGCCTTGTCCACGATGACGATCTTGTGCTGCTGCAGCAGACCGAACGTTCGAAGTTCATCGAGCACATCGGCGGGACTCGCAGCATCACCGTCGAAGTCGAACCGCTCAATCTCGCCGTGGGCCTGTTCTAGGGCATCAATCAACTGGCGGGTGTAGTAGGGCGAGAGGAATGCATCATCGCCGATCAGGGCGACAACCCGCATCGACGCGTCAAAGGAGACTTTGGCCATCCGCTGAGCATAGCGGGAGTCCCATCAGCGGAGTACCTTCCTGTGATGCTTGCGCTTGAAGTCATTCGTGGACCTGATGCTGGACGACGCTTCCCGCTTCCACCAGCCGAGCCGCAGTTGCTTGGCCGATCGTCAGAGGCCATGCCACTGACCGACCGCAGTATCAGCCGCCGACACGCGGAACTCACACCCGATGGTGAGCGGTGGGTGCTCCGAGACTTGGACTCCTCCAACGGTACCGAGGTCAATGGCGGCCGAATCGCCGCAGCCACCCACATCGCTGTGGGCGACACAATTCGCTGTGGGCGAACCAGCCTTCGTCTCATCGAGGCCGATGAGATGATGGCTGGTCCAGCCCGCTGCGCCCCAACCCTGCGGCACGCCCCCCCGCCCATGCTGCTGCCTCCAGAGCCAGAGGATCAGCGGCGGGTGCTCGCCATGCTGTGGACGATTTCGGGACACGACACTGGCAGCGACTCGCGATTGCAGGATCTGCAAGCCACACTGGCCGCGGGCCTTGGGGCATCGGAAGTTCAAGACGACGCGGGCAACCATTCGCTGGTTGTTCCGCTCCGCCAATCGGACGCTGGCCCGCACATCGAACTGGAATTCGATGTCCCGCCGCAACCGTGGCAGCGGAGCGGCGCTGAACTGGGTGTGTGGCTCTTCGAGATGCTCGGCGAGGCGGGGCGGGTCGCCGAGCGGGACCGACTCGCGGCCATGGGCGAGACCGTCGCAGTCCTCAGCCATGCGGTCAAGAACATCCTGCAAGGGCTCCAGGGTGGCGCAGGCGCCATCGAACTGGCGATCAAGCGGGGCGATCTGGATCTGGCCCGAGAAGGCTGGCCCATCCTTGCGCGGAACCTCGACCGGATCCACGACCTGACCTTCAACATGCTGGCGTGGTCGCGGACAAGCCACCTCGATCTCAGGCCCGGCTCACTTGCCGCATTGATCGAGGACATCGTGGCCCTGCAGCGGCCCACCTTTAAACAGCGACGAGTGCGGCTTGAGGTAACAGGCGAGCCCCTGCCGGAGGTGCCCTTCGATACAGCAGCGATGCACCAAGCCCTGCTCAATCTGGTGCTCAACGCCCTCGAAGCCGCCCCGCCTCGCCGCGGACAGGTCCGCATCGAAACCTCGGTGGATCGGCAGCGGCAGGAAGCGGTGCTCGCCGTAATCGACGACGGCCCCGGCATACCACAGGCCCAGCAAGCAACCGTCTTTGAGCCCTTCACCTCGGCCCGTGGCCAGCGGGGCACCGGGCTGGGCCTCGCGGTCACTCGCCGTATTGCGGCCGCCCATGGGGGGCGACTGGTACTTCATAGTCAACCTGAGGCGGGCGCTCGCTTTGAAATCAGGCTGCCGCTCCACAGTCCCGAGGGTGATCCCGGCGACACCGACATCCCACCCCCTGCTGTGATAAACCCCGAGGAATTCGAAGACTGAGGTGTCGGCTATCATGCCGCCCTTCACTGGCCCCCCAATAGGAATGTCTCCCCGATGGATACCGCGGTCCCACCGCTCTCAATGATGCCGCCCAAGATACAGGCATCCTCCCAATACCAGCGAACTCGCGAGATGACGCTCGACGAGCTTCTGCTGGAAAACCGGGTCATCTTCCTCGTCGGCGAGATCAACCACGCCTCCGCCGCCCGTGTGATGATGCAGATGCTCTACCTAGAAGATCAGAAACGTGGCCAGCCCATCAACTTCTACATCAACAGCCCGGGTGGATCAGTTGACGACACACTCGCCCTCTATGACACGATGCGGTTCATTTCCAGCGAGGTAGCAACCTACTGCATCGGACGGGCCTACAGCGGCGGCGCCGTCCTGCTCGCCGCAGGTCAGGAGGGACAGCGGCATATCCTGCCCCACGCCAAGGTGATGATCCACCAGCCCTATGGCGGCGTCACGGGGCAGACCTCGGATGTAAAGATTCAGGCCGAGCAGATTGTCAAAGCCAAGGAAACGCTCAACCGCATCCTCGCCGAGCACTGCGGCAAACCCTATGACATCGTCTCAGCCGATTCTGAACGCGACAAGTATTTCTCAGCTGCCGAAGCCAAAGAGTATGGACTGGTCGATGAGGTGGTCGAATTCCCCGAACTCAAGAAGACGAACAAGGATGCCTGAGCACATGTCCCAGTTGATCCCCATCGTCATCGAGAAGGAAGGCCGCGGCGAGCGGGCCTATGACATTTACTCCCGACTGCTCAAGGACCGAATCATCTTCCTCGCCGGCCCGGTGATGGACGAGTCGGCCAACCTGATCGTCGCGCAGATGCTCTTTCTCGCCAACGAGAACCCCGAGGCCGACATCAACCTCTACGTCAGTTCACCCGGCGGCAGCGTCACGGCTGGCCTCGGCGTCATCGATACCATGAACTTCGTGCCGTGTGATGTGGGCACCTACATCATTGGGCAGGCCGCATCGATGGGTTCGCTCATCGCATGCTCGGGCACCAAGGGCAAACGCTGCACCCTGCCCAACGCCAAGAACCTCATGCACCAGCCGCTGCTCAGTGGCGTGCTCGAAGGTCAAGCGACCGACCTGCAGATCGAGGCCGAGGAAATGCTTCGGCTGCGGGATGTGCTGTACCGCATCTACTCCGATGCGAGCGGTCGATCGATTGAGCAGATTGCCGAAGACTGCGAGCGAAACTGCTGGCTCGATGCCAAGGGCATGGAGGAGTACGGCCTAGTCGATCGCGTCATCGAGCGGCTGAATCCAGAGTCGTCCTGATGCGCATTCGCAGCTTGCTGGTGTTCGCATCGCTCGCTGCGGTGCTGTCATGCAGCGGATGCGACAGTCGATCTCGCAGAGCCAGTGCCCGGCTTCGAAGCGAGAACGCCTTGCTACAACAGCAGATCGATGCCCTCGAATCCAGACAACGGGAATTGGAAGCATCGCTTCGGGCGATCGATGCCGAATCGCCGACCGGCGCCAAGGCGTCTGCGGAGGTCCCGCAGGTCGCAACCATCACGGTATCGCCCATGAGTGGCTTCGAACCTGGCGAGACGGAAGGCAGCATGGTGCTTGAAGTGCATGTGCAGGCCACGGACGGCAGGCAGCGACCGATTCAACTGGTCGGCCCCCTCGAAGCGCAGGTCCTTCGCCCGGTTCCCGGCGAGCCGCCCCAACTCCTGATGGATCTGAAACTCGATCCGGAGGCCGTCAGAGAGGCATGGCGGAGCAGTCTGTTTGGCGCGACGTATCTCATTCCGATACCAATGGCAACGTCCGACATCCAACCGGATATGCCACTGCTTGTGCACGTCTTTCATGACGATCTGCGAACAGCGCGACGGCTCGAAGCCAGCGGCACCGTTGCCCACCACTTATCCACGGACGATCGCTGAATTCAACCCGGGGTAGACTGCCGCCATGCGTCTGCTGCTGTGCGCCATGTTGCTTGTCCCATTGGTTCTCGGTCCTTTGACCGGTTGTTACCGGCCGTTGTTCGATGAAAACTTGCCGCGGCATCAATACGAATCCTACGACACGGCCCGGAACGGCCAGCAGCCCACTGAGGAATACGACCTCTTTGGCAACCCCCAACCAACCCTGCGGACCCGACTGAACAACCGATGAGCCGATCCGATCAGGAGATCTGTGCACACCACGCAGCCTCCCCCCCCATTCATGATGCCAAACCGCAATCCTCGATTCAAGTTGGCTGGGGGGGTATGGCCGATGGACACCCTGAGGGACATGGACAGTCCCGAGGAATGCCCACGCCAATGCATCAACCACCGAGCGGTCCCACTCGCCGCACGCAGTTCGTCTTCGCCGCCTTCGCGGTCGCCATGACCGCGGCCATGACGGTGCTCGCACTGGACACCCCGCAGCAAGCCGGCGGCTTCCCTCTGACCTCTATCACCCCACTCACAGACCGGCCCAGCGTCGGCGACGATCTCATCTTCGCGACCAAAAATGGGCTCGAGCGGCAGCGATGGACCGGCATCGTCATCCATCATCTCGGTGAGCCATTCGGCACGCCGGAGTCGATCCACCGCCAACACCTCTCTTGGGGCTACCAAGGGCTTGGTTACCACTTCCTCCTCGGCAATGGAAACGGGCTGGGGAACGGCGAGATTCACGTGGGCTACCGCTGGGTCGAGCAACTCCCCGGGGCTCATGTGGTCGGTGAAGCCGGACGGGTCCACAACGAGCACTCGATCGGCATCTGCCTGATCGGCGACGGTGATCGCCACGGATTCTCTGAGCGGCAATTCAAGCACCTGACCCGATTGGTGCAGCGGCTCCAGCAGGAATTCGGCATCCCTGCCGATGCCGTCCACCTGCACAGCGAACTGGCTTCGGACCTGAGCAGCCCCGGGCGGCTGTTCTCGAAAGCCAA
>DOVP01000052.1:0-5342 GCA_003520025.1 Phycisphaerales bacterium | reverse complement strand
ACGAGTCCCATTCCAAGATCCCCTTGGGGGGGAGCCACGCAGTCCATGTCGCCACAACGGATCATCGCCGGGTTCACAGTGCTCGCCAAAATCGGCGAGGGAGCGCGGTCTGACATCTACGCCGTCCAAGACACCAAAACCAAGCAGGTCTGGGCACTCAAGCATGTCGAACTGAAAGGTGACAAGGATGACCGGTTTCTCAAACAGGTGCAGCGTGAGTACACCATCGGAGTCAAACTCTCCCACCCTTCGATCCGCAAAATCCGCAAGATCATCAAGCAGCGAAAGTGGTTCAAGATCGAAGGGCTGGCCCTGCTGATGGAGCTCGTGGACGCGAACACCCTCGACCAGCAACTGCCCCGCACCACAGCCAAAGCCGTCGCCATCTTCAGGCAGATCGCCGATGCCCTCGCCCATATGCACGAGAAGGGATTCGTACACGCCGATATGAAGCCGACCAATGTGCTGATCATGGAAGACGAACATGTCAAAGTGATCGATCTTGGTCAGGCTTGCCCAATCGGCACCATCAAGAAACGCATCCAGGGAACTCCCGGATACATGGCCCCGGAGCAAGCACTCCGCGAAGCCATCGACGAGCGAACCGACATCTTCAATCTCGGCGCCATGATGTACTGGGTGCTTGTGCGAAGGGTCATCCCCACCGCCATGCCCCCGCAGAACAGCGCCAGTGGCCTGCTTTCAACCAAGGACGTGTCGGACATCCCGCCCCCGGAGCCCCCGCACGAGGCCAGTAGCAGAATTCCAATAGACCTCTCGGATCTCGTCATGGCCTGTGTGGCCAAGAACCGCGAGGATCGCCCTGAATCGATGGCCGCGGTGGCACGCCAACTCGGCACGATCGCTCAGTCGACCAATACCATGGATGCCTGAGCCATGCGCAACGACGACGAAATCTGCATGTGTTTCCACGTGAGCCAGCGGAAAGTCCAGGCTTGGCTGCAACGAGAAGAACCAACCGTCGCCTCTCAATTGAGCAATTGCCTTGATGCTGGCACGGGCTGCGGCTGGTGCCGCCCCTTCCTTGAGCAACTCTACCGTCAGTGGAAGGCTGGAGAGCCGATTGAGTTGACGGTGGACTTGGAGTCCTACTGCTCGGGGCGCGATCGTCATCTGGAAAAAGGGTCGGGTAGCGAGGCCTGACTCCCTCGGCTTACAGGTTGGACACCAAGTAGGACATCCGTGGGTCAGACCCTGATACCTGATCTTCGCCGATCCGCCACCGCGACTTGCGGCCGTCATCCCACTGGACTTCCGCCACATCCCCACTGACATGCAGCAGGCCGCGAGCCACTTGCTTCACAACACCCCGACCCCCGCTCACCACGCCCTCCAACTCCAGCCATGCGGCTCGATGGTCCGGCGTGGGGGCCACCCGAACAGTGGTTCCAAGGGAGCCGTCTGGGCGTTTCTGGCATCTGAGCCCCCACAGGGCCGCCCCAAACTGCGGCCCCCTCGCCACCAGCAGATCCCAATGCACGCCACCACACGGCTCGGTGTGCTCAAGTACGACCACCGGCACAGGCGGCGAATCAGGTGTTACTGGCCACATCATTGCTCGGTTGTCCACGAGTACTCCACGATACCTCCCGACGGGAAGGCCCCGAGGGGACATCAATCGTATGATGGGCAGCGTGAAACCACTCAATCGATCCATTATCGTTTTCGCGGGCCTGCTCCTGGGCATCAGCCTGACCGCATGCTCCAACCGTATTCCAAGCACTGCTTTACGCCTCAAAGGCGAACGGGCTGTGTCCATCAACGACTGGCCAGCAGCAGTGCATTGGTATGGACAACTGGCCGATCGCGACCAGACCGACTGGCGGGCACAGGCTGCTCTTGGACATGCCGCTCTGGAAACCGGTGACCTCCCCACCGCCCGCCGGACCCTTGAGATTGCCTCAGCACTCAAACCAGCAAACGCCGATGTTGCGCGAGATCTCGCCGACACACTCGAACTTCAGGAGTCGTGGGACGATTTGTTCGCCTATCTCCACGATCGCGCCAACACCACATCGTCGGCCAATGACTGGTTGCGACTCGCCCGCGTCGCGATTGAGGCGGATGATCCGGACACAGCGCGTGAGGCCATTCGCACCGCGATTGCAGTCGATGGTGGCGCCACCGTCGCCCCGTATCTGCGGGCTGCACGCCTCGCGAGGCGGCTCGGCGATGATGATGATGCCTTCCACGCCCTGTCTCTGGCATGGCAACTAGACCCCAACGACGAAGATGTGCAGGCCGCGCTGCGAGACATCGGTGTCGTGCCGGGACCCACGATGCGTCTGACGCAGGGTCAATGACCCCCGCGACACCCTCAACCACCACATCGCTTCTGGAGCGACTGGGCGGGCTGCATGATGCCTCCCGCCTCCGGCTGCTCGTACTGCTCGACTCGCACGAACTGGCAGTCGGCGAACTGGCCGCTGCAATCCAGACACCACAATCCACGGTCTCACGGCATCTCAAGCGGCTGGTCGACTCCGGCTGGGTACAGCGTCGCAGCGTGGGGCCACAATCGCTGTACCGAATGACAACGACATCACTTGAGCCGAAAGCCCGTCAGTTATGGGAGATCGCCGCGTCTTGCCTGAATGATGACCCGACCCACACCGAGGACCTCCGCCGCGTTGGAGAGATTCTCGCTCAGCGACGTATCGACTCACAGACATTTTTCGGCTCGGTTGGCGGGGATTGGACCGAACTGCGAGCCGCGCTCTTCGGTGACACGATTGCCACTGCCTGGCTGCCTGCCCTGCTGGACCCAACCTGGATCGTGGCCGATCTTGGATGCGGTACCGGTCAAACAACCGCGACGCTGGCGCCGTGGGTAGCCCGGATCGAGGCAATCGATCGCGAACCGACGATGCTCGATGCCGCCCGCCGCCGATTGGCAGATCAACCGAATGTCCACTTCCATCAAGCCGACATGGCCGCGTTGCCGCTTGCATCCAACTCGGTCGACTTGGCGCTGATCTCGTTGGTGCTACACCATGTCGAGCGGCCCGATCGCATCGTCACCGAGGCGGCGCGGATACTTCGGCCAGAAGGGCGGCTGCTGATCATCGACATGGTCGCCCACGATCGGATTGAATATCGCGACACCATGGGGCATCTGCACCTTGGATTCGATCGATCGCTGATCGAATCGTGGATCGCTGCTGCTGGCCTGTGCAGTGAGCGGTTCACACTGCTCAGGCCGGATCCCCGGGCCCATGGGCCGGGCCTGTTCGCGGCGATTGCCCGCGGGGAACGATGATCTGAATACCCGCTGCCGCGATCGATTGAGCAGCAAGTGAGTTCCGGGAAGCAGGCGATCAGAACCGTTGACACCATGCCCGTCACGGGAAATTCACTACTGCCCTGCCGGCCCTTCGTTCTCCTGCTCTGGAGCCTGAAGAGCCGCCGGCTCCGGGCTCCAGATCTCAGAGAGTAATTGCGTAAAGGAAGGATCCGCCCCGCCCCGCCGCATGGTGCCCAAGCCAACTTGCACCAGATCCTGCCTGCCCAGTTGATGGCCGATGTATGCCAGCAAAAACCCATATCGGTCCAGATCCGCATCACCCTGAATGCGAGCGGTCAGGATGGAAATCGCCCGATCCAAATCCTTCTGAGCTGGCAGCAGATCCGCTGCGTACTGCACATCGATCATCTCGGGCTGAAAGGCGAGCAGACTCTGGAGTGTCAAGGCTGCCGAGAGATACAGGCTGGCACCGATCTGAGCGTGGCCCATGCCCGCCATCGCCAGCGGATGGCCGGGAATGAACCGCAAGGCCCGATTGAATCGCCGCTCGGCCCAGAAGTAGTCACCGGTCTTAAGCCGCTGCTCGGCGGCGGCCACCAGATCATTGAATCGCCCCTGGCTACCACTGTCGAAACTCTCTATCCGTTGGCCGTGCCGCAGCACGAGCCCGTAGTCTTCCCAGGCAAGTGGCGGCGGTGCAGCCTCTATGCCGGCGGGGAGTGTCTCGGACGGACCGCCCGAAGGTGTCGCGGGAGTCGATCCGGCCGGTTCGGTCGGGGGTTGTGTGGACTCGTTGGTCAACCCGCCAGGCACCAAGGGTTCGGTATCAGATGGTGTATGGGCGGCCAACCAATCCGGACCAGTGATCAACTCACCCCGCATCCTTCGATAATCCAGTTCGATTGCCGCAAGACGCTGATCCAATGTCATTGTGGCCGGATGCAGCGAGGCGTAGCGATCGGCCATGGCCTGATAGGTGCGTTTGAGATCAGCGGCCACAGGCAGTGGCGCGGCTCCGGGTTCAATCCGCGTATCGATCGCAGTGGCTGAACTGGTGAGGTCATGGAATCGCGTATCCCACGCCTGCCCCACCATTGGAAGCGGACGGCCAGCTATCTGATCTTCCCGCAGTCGCGCCAGATCGTATGACGACAGCCCCATTTCGAAGAGCCCCCCTTGATCGGGCGCCATGCTGAGCCCTCTCAAACTGGAACCGATGTACCGAAGCGGCTGACGATCTTGCGACGCGCCTCGGCCAAGTGGCCGCTCGAACCGACCGGACCAACTGTCGTCAATATTGGACTGCAACGTCGTCTGGAGCCGGTGCCCCGAAAGAACGGTGCGGTCGGCTGCAAGTAGACCTGGCTGCGATTGCTTCAGAGCGAGCGGGTCACCGGTCCCCTCAATCGGCGCGAGCGACGCGGGCCGTGGGATATCGCTCCTTTTCTGGGCAAATTGATCCAGCGAAGCTGGCACTCCGACCTCACCGGTCATGGCCCCAGAGTGTCGCAGCCCTGATGTGGTGCTCCATTGGTCGTACATGAACGGGTTGTAGTAATTCCCGTCAATACCGGAACTGGCGATGGGCAGGCCAGACCCGCCGGTCATCAGTTCAGTATCGAGGCTGCCGAGGTTCTGCCAATACCACGGATTGTTATAGAGACTCTCGCCTACGAGTCGCTCAGAGACATTGTCAATGTTGTGCTCCCGAAACTGCGCATTGGTGGTCAGATCAAAGGACTGCTCGAACTTTCGGCCTCCGGCGGCGTTGTTGCGAAACTCATAGCGATTCGGAAGCGACCGCCGACTCCCGACGCCTTGGATACCTTGCAGACCCTGAACTCCACGGATTTCCGGCAATCCCTGTGCGGTGTTCTGCCTGGTCGATTCGACCCGCTGCTGAGCGTAGCCAACTGAAATCATGAAGCCAATGACCGCGGAGAGAGAGAGGATGCGAGGCATGAGGCAATGGTAGGGGGAGGAGTCGGAAGTGGCGAGTCGGAAAATGCCGGACTGCACGCTGCTTTGACTTCCGACTCCCGGTTCGCTGCGCAGCCGTGAACTACCATCCTCCCAT
>DOVP01000093.1 GCA_003520025.1 Phycisphaerales bacterium | reverse complement strand
CGGAGGAGTCCCATGCGAATTACGGCTTGGCCGTGGGGGTACAGATCACTCGCCACGCTGTGCCTCGCCGCCATGGCAGGGGCTGGGGGCTGTCGCAGTATTGATCGAACGCACGAGGAGTACCGGTCGATTGCGACCAAGACACTTGTTGTGCTTGCCGGGACCTCACTGGGTGAACTCGATGCTCAGCAGGCATATCTCGAGCACAAGGCTCGCCAGGGATGGGTGGTTACTTGGGTCGATCTTCCCGAATCAAGTGATGCGCAGCAAGACCTGCAGAACGTCCGTGAGACGCTCAAGGCGCATCAGCCCGAGCAGGGCGCGGCATTCGTGCTGCTGATCGGTGGTCCTGCTTCCATTCCGATGGGACCGTGGAGAATTGATGGTGTGGAGGAACCAATTTGGTCCGATCTTCCACTGCTGATGCATGGGGTGGCCGCGCCCCGGATCGGTGAGTGTATCGATGCCAGGATGGTGGAAGAGATGTTCCAGAAGCCGCCACGATGGTGTGTCGGCCGCATTCCGTACGACGATCCTCGACTTGTCGATCGGATTCTACGCACGAGCATCCGTTTTGACGAAGTGGATGACCAGGAGCCAGTCGCGATGTTGACGGCGCCGCGCATGGGAGCGCCACACATCATCTCGATGATCATGGATGAGGCGCGGGAACATCTTGAGTCTGCCGGATTCGACGCGACGCTGTATGGAGAAGACACACCGCGCGACCAGAAATTACCTACAGAGCAGGTGCCTTTCGGGTTTATTGCCGGCGAACACGATGTCGCCTGCTTTGTCAGGCATGGGTTTCAGTTGACGATGGTCGCCCGCCCAGTCGCTGCGGGGTCCGTTTCTTCGGAGGCGCGTTCTGATCTCGACACTCCTGCTGCTCAGAGCATGACAGAATCCGGGTATATCCCCGCCAGTACTTTGGAGGCCGCGAAACTTTCACTTGCAGCGATTGCACGGCGGCTTCAGGCCCGGTACATGAAGGCGCATGCTCCGGATGTGATCAAGCCGGAGTGTCATGCCACCCTCAAGCATGTCGGAGCGGCATTTACCGCCACCCTTGTTCCGATTGATGTGCCGAATGCCGATGCGAGCGGTGTTGATATTTCTCAGGCAACGCTCGTTCTTGCTCCGGAGGGCCTCACCGAGATGTTTCTCACGCCGAAGGGGATCGCCTCTCTCTGGCGAGAACGCTCGCCGAGGCTGGTCTACTCGGTAGCCCATGGCGGGCGGTTGCCGTCCAATACCGATGGGGTGGCCTCCATGCTTGACGGCACGATTTCAACGCCTGCCATGTTCACTCTTGCGATCGATGACTGCGTCGAGGAACACGGCGGGGAGGTTGTGCAGGGCTCGCCGCTGACGATCCCTACGCCGGAATCTCCTGCCATTTTCGCATCAACCGGATGTCAACTTGCAGCACCAGGAGATCCACTCATCGAGCAGTTGTTCAGAAGTGGCTGGATCGCCGCCTATTGCGGCAGCACCGAGATCAACGAGCCGAATCCGCTCATTCCCTCGATTCGAGCTGAATCCAATGCCGCTGCTTTCATGGCATCGGGGCTGCCGATCGCGCTTGCGGGCCATGCCACCTTGAGGCACTATCTGGCTGAATCCCGCAGTGATCCATCGCTGTACCTCGTGCCGGGTTCCCGAGAAGGAATGCTGACCAATCTCGCCTCGTACACCGTGCTGGGCGATCCAACACTGGTGCTGCCGCTCTCACGCGAGGCGGTTCCCACGTCAGATTGATTCGGGGGCGTGAGGGGGCTCATGATCGCTGGTCAGTGGCGTACAGCCCTGCCAGAGGGGCCAGATGCGGCCTCTGGAGGGCTGGAGAGGGGTAGGGGAGGTTCACCTGACAGGTTTCCACAGTTGAGGCGGAGACATGGTGGCGAACGTCGCGTTCGCTCTTCACTGGACCATCAACCTGAGGAGACAGCCATGTCTACCAACACCACCCACAGTCAGAAAAACGGCCTTTCAGCCCTGTTCGCAGCCCTCCTCGTTGGTGGGCTTTCATCATTTGCATCCGCAGCCCCGGCCAACCCGGCTGGAGCCTGTTGTTATGAAGATCCGGACATCGGGGGACTGATCTGTGTCGAAGTCACGCCCAACGAATGCGATGCAGTCGGTGGGTACTACTACGGCATCGGAACCACCTGCAGTGATCCGTTCGTTGAGTGCGAGCCGCTGCATGATGATGGTGCCTGTTGTTACAACGACCCGGCGTACGGGTTGGTGTGCAGCGTGATGGACGAAGGGGCCTGCCTCGATCTCGGTGGCTACTGGTACGGCCCCGGAACCGTCTGCAGCGATCCTTTCGTCGAGTGTGACCCACTTCCTGAGGAAGGTGCCTGCTGCATCGAAGAAGGTGGACCAGGATCGGGCTACTGGTACTGCGTCGAGGTCACCGAGCAGATCTGCGATGATCACTGGGGTGTTTGGTACGGCGCGGGTTCGCTCTGCACCGACCCGGGTGTCAACTGCGATCCGATTGACGACTGCGATGCGGTACCGGGCAGCGACTGCGCGGGCCGTCCACAGTACGACGACCAGGAATACATGAGCTTCGGCCCTGGCCGCGTTGCGGTGCAGACCGTGTCGCCCGGTATCCCCGGTGATCGCATGCTGACCGTGTTTGACCTCTCAGGCATTGGTTCGCAGCCTTTCAATACGGCCTTCCCGATCGGTCGCTACGCCCACGCAAGTTGGACCGCCGCCAATCTCGGCAGCATCCTTGGCCTGGCCATCGACGAGTACGGCAACATCTTCGTTACCGCTTCGCAGACCTGGAACATCGATATCATGGGACCCTCCGGTTGGGGTGCCGTGTACCGCATCGATGCCCACAGTGCGGCGATCTCGACCTTTGCCGTCCTTCCTACCGCAAGCAGCAGCCTTGGCTCCATTACATATGACTGCGAGCACGGCCAGTTCTTCGTGAGCAGCTTCGAGGACGGGCTCATCTACCGACTCGACTACACCACTGGCGCGATTCTCGACACCTTCGATCACGGCACGCCCTGGTCTGGCAGCCCCGGTCCCGTGGCGCTCGGCGATCGTCCATTCGGCCTTGAGGTCAATGGAGAGCGTCTCTACTACGGCTTGTGGAACGAGGATCTCAACAACAACTCCCCATCCGTCAACAACGAGATCTGGTCTGTCCAACTCGATACGACGGGTATGCCGGTCGCTGGTGCCGAGCAACTCGAGATTGTTCTGACCGACTTCTATGTCGACAACAACTACGCGTTCTCCTCACCCGTCGCCGACATCGACTTCAGCCCTGAGGGCACCATGGTGCTCGGCGAGCGAAGCCAGGCTGGTATTACCAACATGAGTGCTCACGTCGCTCGCGTACTCGAATATGAGTGCGTGGACGGGGCGTGGGTTCTGACTCCACACACATTCCACGTGGGTTCGATTCAGGAATCGGCTGCAGGTGGTGTGGATGCCAAGGCCAACCGCGTGTGGGCCTCGGGCGATGCCCTGCATCTCGGCTCCGGCGACAACATCTATGGCTTCCAGGGTCTTCCCGCCACCGGTGGCTCGATCGTGGACAGTTGGCTCGTCGACTACAACAACGACCTGACCATTCAGGACAAGACACTCCTCGGTGATCTGGTTGTCACTCGGCAGGACGACGGCCCTGATCCAGAAGCCGATTGCCCGGTCATTCAGGTGCTCGATGTCGAGTGCGGCACCCTCTTCGCACCTTTCGAGTTCGATCTGAGTCTCGGTGTGAGCAACATGGATTCGACGCACACCATCACCAGCGTCACCATGACGCCGCCCGCAGGCGACACATTGACGCCCGATCACGTCACGATGGCCTTGCCGCCGCTGCACTCTTGGCCCTTCGACTCGGTGCTCACCGGCGCCGCACAGGGTTCGACCGTGTGCATCGACTTCGAGGTCACCTTCAGCAACGGCGCTGTCTGCACCGAGACGATCTGCATCGATCTTCCCATGTGCATCATCGTGGTGCCCGGCGACTTCAACTTCGACGGAATCGTAGACGTCAATGACCTGATGTTCATCATCGGGCTGTGGGGCGAAGTCTGTGACGGCATGGACAATGATTGCACCGTCGGCGATGCCGATGGAAGCGGTGTCATCGATCTGGGCGATCTGCTGATCGTGCTCGAGAACTGGTCCTGAGTTCTGCGGCTTGGCCGCAACTGGAATCGGAAGTCGGGAGTCGAGCAATCGGCTCCCGGCTTTCGTGTAAGGGGACAGGCACCGTCGGGGGACAACCATCTGCATCAACCCCTTGAGTGCGCCCTCGAATGGCGTCTGACCTCTTTCTAGATCGCCTTGAGACTGACGAATCTGCATCCTCTCATCATTTTCTTTGAATTCCACTCCATTGCGGATAGAGTCGGCCGCTGCGGAGTAAGTCAGTTGCGGGAGATCGCAAGATCCATCTGACAGATTATGGATTCGCACGTAGACATACGGCTTTGTTCGCCTGTGCGTGCATATCAAGGAGGCAGTCATGCCCATCCATTCAAATGAATCATTCGGTCTGCTCGGATCCATTCATCGGGGCGTTTCACGATTGATCTCACGCAGGAGTACCACGATGAACCTCACCACCACAACACTGGCGGCCGGCGCGATGTTGGCGGCGAACACGGCCGCCTCAGCGGCTTTGGTTGGTTTGCACGTGGAGCAGCATCTTGTTGATGTGTATAACACCGGGATACCCTCGACGACATGGCGCCTCTATGCCGAGTTTGACAATCCAACCGATCAACTAACAGGTGTCGGAGGACACATTCTTCAAGGCGGAATTGGATTTGTAGCCGTCAATGGTGGTTTCTATCAGTGCGCATTCGGCGGACCGATGTCGTCTGAGATCAATTCTGCGCTCATCTCATTCTTTCCGAGTTTGGAGGCCGACAGTTGGGTCACGATTGGCGCAGAGGACATGATCGGGAGTCAAACGCTCACAACCTATGGCGGTGTGACTTGGAACCTTTTTGAAAACGGCAATGTGAATATATGGAGTAATCCACTGATCGCATTCTGGGGAAAGTGGGTCCGCCCTGTGAACGACTCACATGCCTTCGGACAGGTTCTTCCGGGATACTCCAATTATCACGTGCTCGTCGGGCAGTTCACGACGCATGGTCACGGTCCCTCGTGGGAACCTTGGGGTCGACTGAGTCTGAACGGTCAGATGGAACAGATTCTCTTCAACGGCGGCGTTGAACTCGTGCCGTGGGAGGCCCATGGCGTCGAGTTTGGCACGCCCCATGCCTCGGCAGGGGCCTGCTGCTTTGAAGATGCGGCCTATGGGCCGGGCTGCGCGGTGCTGCCAGAGGATCAATGCGATGCGCTCGCGGGCAACTGGTTTGGCCCGGGTACCGACTGCGCCGATCCGATTGTCGAGTGTGATACGTACGGAGCCTGCTGTCATGAAGATGCCGATGGCGACTTGATGTGCGTAGAACTCCACGAAGTTGATTGTGACTCAGTTGGTGGAATATGGTTCGGAGCCGCGACGACTTGCAGTGATCCAACTGTTGAGTGTGAATTGGCGCCGCAACTTGGCGCGTGCTGTTATGAGTTGGACGACGGGACGCCCGTGTGCGTGGAAGTCTTGGAATTCGAGTGTGCCGATCTCATGGCGAGCACATGGCACGGTGTCGGTAGCCACTGCGCCGATCCGAGTGTCAATTGTGTTCCAGAGACGGCTCTTGGGGTCTGTTGCATCGAGGAAGGCGGACCGGGATCGGGCTACTGGTACTGCGTCGAGGTCACCCAGCAGATTTGCGATGATTATCTGGGTGTTTGGCATGGCGTGGGTTCACTGTGTACGGACATTAACTGTGATCCGGGTGGCTGCCAGACGGCCGACGACAGCGACTGCGCAGGCCGCCCGCAGTTCCTCAATCAGGATTATCAGAGTTTTGGTTCGAACCGTGTTGCGGTGCAAACAGTCTCGCCAATCATGCCAGGTGACCGTATGGTGAACGTGTTTGATCTCGCGGATGTGGCCGGCGCATCCGTTGATGCCATCTTCCCGATTGACCGATATTCGGATCCCTCTTGGCGATCCGAAACTCTCGGCGGCATTCTTGGTTTGGCAATCGACGAGGATGGCAACATCTTCGTCTCAGCGAGTGAGACATGGAATGTCGATGCTGTCGGTTCCGCAGGAAGCATGGGGGCTGTCTATCGGATTGACACGTTCTCCGGCGCTGTGTCCACTTTCGCGGTATTGGATGTTGACAATACGAGCCTTGGTTCGATCACCTATGACTGTGTGCATGATCAATTTTTCGTGAGCAACTTCAACGATGGCTTGATTTATCGACTCGATCATGCGAGTGGGAGCACGCTTGGCACGTTTGATCATGATCCGTCATGGAATAACCTGCCTGGCCCGGTTGCCTTGGGCGATCGCATCTTCGGGTTGGAGGTCAGCGGGAATCGTTTGTACTACGCGGTATGGAACGAGGACATCAACCACCAGTCAACGGCCGACCGCAACGAGATTTGGTCCGTGGAACTCAGCGCTGCGGGTATCCCGTTGGTCGGTACCGAAATCACGGAGATTGAGGTAAGCGACTTTCCCGGCGAGGTGTATTCGTCGCCAGTTGCGGACATCGATTTTGGCCCGAATCAGCGGATGTACCTTGCAGAGCGAACCCAGAATGCAGTGGGCACTTTGCAGGCCCATCGAGCGCGTGCACTGGAATTTGAGTGTATCGCAGGTGTTTGGACGCGTACATCCAACAACTATCAGGTTGGCGAATATGGAGAAGTCAGCGATTCGGAGGCGGGTGGTATTGATGCCAAGCATGAACTGGTATGGGCCTCGGGTGACGCGCTGCACATCGCGGGCGGCTCCGGCGACTACATCTATGGATTCCAAGGCATTCCGATGGGTGGAGGGACGACGCTCGATAGTTATCTCATCGACAACAACGATGAATATATTCAGGCTGACAAGACACAGGTTGGCGATCTCGTTGTCACGCGTCTGCCTGGACCACCGCCTTCGGCGATCTGCCCGGATCCAGAACTTCTTGCTGCGAACTGCCTCGACGCTGGCCATACACCGCCCTTTGACTTCGATTTGATGTTTGGTGTGAACAACAATGATCCCGCAGCCACGCTGACAAGCGTCACAATGACGCCTCCCGCAGGCATGAGTGTGACGCCATCCACAGTGTCGATGTCGGTTGATCCGCTGCACTCTTGGCCGTTCGGAACCGTGCTGAGCGGCGCCACGTCCGGTGGCAGTCTCTGCATTGATTTTGAGTACTACTTCAACAATGGCGTCGTGTGCACCAACATGCTGTGCATCGATCTGCCATTCTGTGAGATCTGGATTCGAGGCGACTTTGACAAGAACGGTGTCGTCAACGTTGATGACCTGATGATGCTGATCGACTGGTGGGGTACCACCTGTGAGGAACTCGATGAAGACTGCAATTGGATCGATGCCGACGAAAGCGGCATCGTCGATATGGGCGATCTATTGGCGCTGCTGGACAACTGGACGATGTGAATAGGAGGTCAGATGCCAAGGCGGCACTTTTGGCACACCCCATTTGGCATGCAGTGGGGTTGCGTACCGCCTCAATAGTCGACTTCTTTGGGGCTAAGGGGAGTTTTGGGGAAACAGTGTTGTCTTTTTGCCTTTGGTGAGTAGGGTGGGGGGGGTATGAGAGATCGAGATTTGGGAGGCCCTATCCATGCGTATGAGAGTTGAGCACGGGCTGGTTGCTGTGGCGGCCTTGGCGGTATTTGTGGCGACAGCTTCGGCTGGTCCCATCTTTGATGAGCCTCCGGGAGGTACGGGGAATTCGACCTCGACTGCAACGAGTGTCGTTACTGCCGATGGCACTGGCGACATTGGCTTGATCAAAGGGGAACTGAAGGGCTCCGGCGGCTTTGTCGGTGGGTACGGCGACTATCAGGATGTCTACCGAATTTACATCGCCGATCCGTCGGTCTTCAGCGCTCAGACCTTCGCGCTCGATCCTCAGTCCGGACTTCGCGATCCGATGCTCTACCTCTTCGACGAGCAGGGACGTGGCATCGCAGCCATGAACAACTTGAATGGTGATGATTTGCAGGCCAGACTCCACAATGGCGATGGCACAGGCAATCCACTGTTCACGGAACCGGGCATCTTCTACTTGGCCATCACATCTGCAATGAGTGAGCCGACCGCCTTGTTTGGAGGCGAGATCGTCCCGCTCTTCGAGATGGGTCTGCCGGAGCATCAGACTGGACAGGTACTGCCGCATGGCGGCTGGGGCGGAGAGCCGTTCACAGGCTGGACAGCGCCTACGGATCCCGAAAATATCGGCCTGTATGAGATCGGTTTGTCCGGCGTGGTGTCGCTTCCTATTCCAGCACCTGCTGGTCTTGCAGTGTTCGGACTTGCCGCGCTTGGGCGGCGGCGGCGACGCTGACAACAGGCTGATGAGACCAAGACTCCATTCTGCTCGCCCGCAGGCGAGCGCATGGATGCGTTATTCCGGTGGCTTCGCTAATTTTTGGTACCGGCGGGCCTTCTCGTCCTGACCG
This sequence comes from Phycisphaerales bacterium, assembly GCA_003520025.1. Taxonomy (GTDB): domain Bacteria; phylum Planctomycetota; class Phycisphaerae; order Phycisphaerales; family SM1A02; genus UBA12567. The sequence continues at coordinate 3,463 of DOVP01000093.1, read as the reverse complement.
GTCAAGCGAAGCAAGCGGGCCAGATCAGCCGCAACCTTTCGGCACAGAGGGCTTCGCTCGCCAGTGGCGGACGCGTGGAGGTCCCATGATTGACGCAGCAGTGACAGGGCCTCCGCCGGGTCGTCTTCGGCTGCGGCGAGCAGGCCGTTCAGTCGCAGCATGGTGGCTTGGATGGCGGCAGATTTGGCGAGGGCTTGCTGTTCGCCCAGCAGGTCCCGAGCCTCGTTGAGTTGGCCGCTCAGCAGGAGGATCTCGATCTCGATGATTGCTTCGTCGCGGTGGGAGGGGTGTCCTGCGGGCAATCGGTCGTCCCTCAACGTTCTTGCCGCTTCAAGATGCACACTCGCTGCGTTTGCGTCACCGGCGAGCAGTGACAGTCTCGCCATCGCTGCCTCGGTGTTGGCCATGGACAGTTGATTGCCTTGGAGTTGCTTGATGGCAAGCGCCGCGGCCAACTCGGTACGTGCTTCCTCAAGTCGGTCGAGCCGAGCGAGGCAGTCGCCGATGTTGTGGCGAAGCGCAGCAATGCGCCAATCACGTGTCGGGTCGGCGGAGTCGATCTCAAGGAGTTCTCGGGCTTCCTGCAGCAGGGGAAGTGCGATCTCCGGTTCGTTCGTCATGTGTCCTACAGCCATGCTGTTGAGGAGGTTGCCAAGGGCGGCGCGGCGGCGGATGGCGTCGGTGTCGCCCGTGGCTGTGTTCAGCAGGGCGCGGTGCCGCATGAGGGCCGCTTCGAACATGGCATCGGACTCGGCCAGATTGCCTTGCGCCCGCATGATGGCGCCGAGATGATGCATGGTGTCGGCGGTATGTTCACTTTCGGGAGCCACCGAGCGACGATGGTCCAGCGCCGCCGAATAATCGGCAGCGGCGGCATCCATGTCATGCTTCTTGTAGTGCAAACGGCCGCGATCGTGCAGCAGGCGTCCAGCTTCCATCGATGGAGTGGTTGAGTCGAGGTTCAGCGTGGCGGCGGCCTGGTCGATGGCTGCCGCCGCTTCGTCCCAGCGTCCTGCGCTGATGAGGATCTCGGCGAGATCAAGCCTGACCGATGCGGCAATGGAGGGGTAGTCACTGAGGTCGGTATCCACGATTGCCAGCCACCGCTGCATCATCTCTCCGACGCTCGATGCAGCGAGCGGCTGATTCGGGTTCTCTGCATCGGCCGAGCCAAGCACGTTTGAAACCATGCCCACCGTTCCGCTCAAGCGGCGATTGGCTTCAGTCGCCCGCTCCCACGCGATGAACATCGTGATACCGAAGGCGACCAGCGTTGCGATTGCCGCAGCGGAAAGGCTCACCGCGAGCCAGTGTTTGCGAAGGGTCTTGCGGGCGACGTACCACGCGTCGTCGCGTCTTGCTTCGATCGGCTCTCTCGCAAGCCAGTGGCGGAGGTCACGGGCGAGGTCGGCAGGGCTCTGGTATCGGCGGCTTGCATCGCGGTCGAGAGATCTCAGCAGGATGGTTTCGAGATCCCGGTCAAGCGATGGATCAAGACTGCGTGGCGGGATGGGTATGCCTTCGGAGATGATCTTGACGACGTCCGCGAGTGAGCCTTCCAGGAGATACGGTCGGGTGCCGAGCAAGGCTTCATACAGCATGACACCGAGCGCAAAGACATCGGTCCGCACATCGATGCGGTCCGGGTCGCCCGATACCTGCTCAGGCGATGCATAGGCGAATGTGCCCATGAACTCTCCGACATTGGTGACATCCAGTTGCGAGGAATCCCACTGTGAGGAATCGACCGGTTTGGCCAGACCGAAATCGAGGATGTGGGGGATGCCGTCGCCGTCAACCAGCACATTGTCCGGTTTGAGATCGCGATGGATGATGCCTCGCTGATGCGCCGCAACGATGCCGTCGCAGGTGCTCGCGATGAGCGAGGCAATCATGCGGCGTTTCGCTTCGATGTCGGATGGTTCGTTCTTCGTCAGCCAGCCATCCATCGGTTCGCCATCGACGTACTCCATCGCCAGCCACGCCCGGCCGTCGTTGGTCAGGCCGCTGTCGTAGATCGTGACGACATTGGTGTGCTTGAGGGCCGCGACCATTTCGACTTCACGCTCGAAGCGGATGCGCTGCCGATCCGAAGCAAAGGCGCCGCGGAGCAGAACCTTGAGCGCGACCTGCCGTCGTGTCGCGATCTGCCTTGCCTTGAAGACGGCGCCTTGAGCGCCGCGGTCGATCTCATGTTCGATCTCATAGCCCGCGGCTTCGGGGGCTTCCACGATCGAACTTTGTCCGAAGACACCGGCTTTGTGTGCTTCGGCGAACTCATTCAGAAAGCGTTCGTCGCTCGGATCGCCGATCGGTTGCTCGATCGTGGCATCGGCGTCGCCGCTTCGGCTGCGGAGTCGATCCAGTTCGGCGGCCACGCTGCCATCGTCGACTTCCTTGAGCCACTGCATGACATCATTCGAGACGGTGCCGCCGTAGGCGATTGCTCTGAGTTCTTCGGGGGTCGGTTTGCGAGGCGGCGGCTGTTCGCTCACGGAGCATCTTCTTCGTAAAGCGACTCGAGCTGCTGCACCGTTTCCTTGAGTTTCTTGGCAACCCGGCTCTTGGCGAGGTAGATGTCGTTCTCGCTCATGTTCAATTCGCTCGCGATGTCCGATACGCTGCGGCGATGAAAGACGAGCATCTCGAAGGCGCGGATGCTGCGGTCGGATGTCTTGGAGTTGGCCTGCAGTTCCGCGAGCGCCTCACGAAGCACGACGAAGCGTCGCTCGGTGGACCAAATGTCCTCGAGTTCCTGATCCTTCGGCATGGTCACCATCGCCGACTCACCCCGCGCTTCGCGGCGGACGGCACGCTTGCGATGTACATCGGCGATCTTGGTACGGGCGATCGAGAGCAGCCACGACCGCATGCGGCCTCGGTCGCGGTCGTAGCGGCCGTCGCGGTATTCGGCGAGCACTCGGATCATCGTTTCCTGCGCGACGTCCATAGCGTCTTGATCACTCAGTCCCAGCCTTCGCGCGAGTCCTGTGACAATCGGCCGATATCGCCTGTCCAGCACTTCCCACGCTGTATCGCCACCGTCGTCGTGGAGGCCTTGCAGCAGGGCGGTCGTCGTGTGTGTGACATCGAGCATCGTGGTCATACCAAGGTACTCGAAGGGGTCAGGTACCGGGTGGCGGGGCCGTTCGGCAGGCGTCCTCTTACAGCACCCCTTCGGCGCGGGGATAGGAACCCAGGACACGCAGGAGGACGCAGTGGTCGGTCGCCTCGGCGATGGCGGCGGCCATGGAGGGGTCGTCGCGGTGTCGGTCGGCATCGATGAAGAAGGTGTATTCCCAGTTCACGCGGCCGCTCGGTCGTTTGTCAATGTGGCTGAGGTTGATGCCAGCATCGCGGAAGACGGCCAAGACATCGACAAGTGCGCCAGGCGCGTGTTTGGTCGTGAACATGATCGATGTGCGGTCCGCGTCAGTCGGTTCGGGGCGTTGTCTGCCCAGAA
>DOVP01000007.1:11716-13441 GCA_003520025.1 Phycisphaerales bacterium | reverse complement strand
CTCGACGCCGGTACAGACATCATCGCAGGAGACCAGCCCCTCTGTAAAGACGGTGACGACGAGGCCATCGATGGCCATAGCATCACATACGTCCTGCGCATCCTCGCCGGCGAGCATCTGGCAAGTGCGGTCCCATTCATCACCATTCAAAGTGAAGATGCAGCAGGCTCCACCAGTCCCTCTTCTGGGGGCGGCGGACTCGTTGACATAAAAGCTGGGTCGCCTCTTTCGCTTCTCCTCCAAGGACTGCGAGGCCTCGATCGACCGGATGAGTTTCTCTGCATGGGTCGGCCCGCGGTTGAAGTTGATCTTGTTCTGGATATCGGCGACGTATTCGAGGACGTCCTCCACATCCATTGGGTTGAGCACCAAGTCCATCTCGGGGATGTCCAGCACCTGCTCATCCCTAGACGGGGCGGGTCTTCTCGCTGGAGTTCTGACGGACCGCCGGTCCGGTTGTTTGGCTCCGCGTGCAAACGTCACCATATCGACCTCACTCAAGCGATCGAGGGTGCGCGCGACGTGGTCCAAATCGAAGTCGGTTGATCCATCCACCCAGAAGGTCGCTGCGAAATCGGCACGAGTGCCCTTGCGACCTGGTTTGGTTTGCATGGTCAGCCGTTCGATATCGGCTTCGGGAGTGGTGAGGGCGGGCGTCAGTTTCGCGCCCATGCCATCGAGCAAGTTTGAAAACTCGGAGAGATCGTGGCCGTTCAGGGAGAGGAGTTGGCCGTTGGGAAGCAGGCGGCCGCGAAGGTGCGGGGCGAGTCTGATTTTGAGGCGGTGATTTTCCAGATTCTCAGGCACTTGCAGGGCTGGACCGAGAACCGATTCCACCAGTACCGTGATCCGCTCGGCGCGGGCCGCTGCCGAGTCGGTGTTGCGAGCGTGGGTGCGGTCGGCGGGCTTGGCCGCGAGTACGACACCGGCGGTCGTGATGGCCATCAAAGTCCACGCAGCGGACTGGAGGAAGCGTCGGGATCTCATCAGTGGTCTCTCTTTCGTCTCACAGAAAACCCACCCGTCCTTAGGGTACGGGCATCCATGGGGTTATTCGCCATCAAACCGCCAAAGATCCCCCTTTGGGGTATTCAAAGAGGTTCTTTTTGGCGATTTTAGAACACTTTGGCAGTATAGCAGGGGGCTATGCGGTGGTTTGCGGAAAGCGACGAGGCGAGCAGCCCGCCGCCGATGCCCGAACTGCCGGATCATCCGCATCGGGAAATCGATCTTGCTGCTCGGTCTGAACTCGGCTTCTTCAACCGCTTCAATCTCCAACCGGGGCTCTCGCCGCCCTGTGCTTGGGCTCCCTCGCTACTCGCCTGAGGGTCCAGCCGCGGCCGTCTCGAGCGTCCCCTCGACCTGCGGCGGGCTCATCACCGTTGGGGGCTCGGCCCCGGCGGCCTCGGCCCGCTCGGCGGCGGCCATCATTTCGGCGTGGGTGTCATCCTCTTCCGTTGAGGGCGGTTCGGCCAGATGCTCAACCCGCATGTCCACATAGGGGCGGAAGCCGGTGCCGGCCGGAATGAGGTGGCCGAGCAGCACATTTTCCTTGAGCCCGAGTAGTTCGTCGGTCGCGCCTCGCAGCGAGGCCTCGGTGAGCACCTTGGTGGTCTCTTGGAAGGAGGCGCTGGAGAGGAAGGAATCCGACTGGAGGGATGCTTTGGTGATGCCCAGCAGGAGGGTTTGACCTGTGGCGGGCTGGGCTCGCTTGGTCTTGGCCGG
>DOVP01000007.1:0-11415 GCA_003520025.1 Phycisphaerales bacterium | reverse complement strand
GGCTGGGCTCGCTTGGTTTTGGCCGGTGCCTTGCCCTCGGCTTCGGCGATGGCGTTGATTTCTTTGACCTCGGCCCGATCCTCCATGTCGCCCACGACAAGCGACGTATCGCCCGCTTCGGTGACGCAGAGTTTGCTTGAGATGTCCTGATTGCGATCGCGGAAGGCGTGTCGTCCGATGATTTCCTCGGGAAGCAATCCGGTATCTCCGGCACGTTTGACGAGCACCTTGGAGAGCATGCACGAGAGGATGGTCTCGATGTGCTTGTCCGCGATCGGCACGCCCTGGGCGCGGTACACGTTCTGCACTTCGTCGAGCATGTAGGTGAAGACGACTTCTTCGCCGCGAATACTCAGGATCTGCTGCGGGTCGAGCGGGCCTTCGGTCAGTGGATCGCCCGCCTCCACCCAGTCACCCGCGTGCACGAGCAGGTGCTTGCCCTGCGGCACGTGGTGATCGATCTCCTCGCCCACATCGGTGATGACGCGGACGGTCATCTTGTTCTTGCGGACGTCGTCATGCAGTTCGATGGTGCCGGAGACAGTGGACATGATGGCCGGATCCTTGGGGATCCTCGCCTCGAAGATCTCCGTCACACGGGGGAGACCGCCGGTGATGTCCGCCGAGCCGGCGACGTCCTTGGGCTGCCTTGCGAGCATTTCGCCCTGCTTGATCTTGTGCCCTTCCGTCACTTCGATGCGGCACTTGGCCGGGAGGTGGTGGAAATCGAGAATGTTGCCGTCCTTGTCCTCGATCAGGATCTGCGGGTGCATCTCGCCGGTATGCTCGATGACGATCATTTCGTCCTTCTCGGCTCCCTTCGAGGCCTCCACGCGAATCGTCTTGCCGACTTCGATGTCCCGGAAACGGATAACGCCCGTTTCCTCGGCCAAGATCGGCGTGAGGTGAGGATTCCACTCGATCAGTGCCTGCCCCTTCTTGACGGTGTCGCCGTCGGCGAAGTGGATGATGCCGCCATAGGGCACCTTGTACTTCTCGAGTTCGCGTCCACGCTCATCCAAGACGGCGCATTCGCCCTGTCGCTTGAGGGCGACGAGGCGATTGGTCCCTTCGACATCTACGGTGACTTCGCGGCACTCGCGAAGTTGTACGGTGCCGCCATGGGCGGCGCGGTAGGAGGTCTCGGTCAGGCTGCGTGATGCGATGCCGCCGGTGTGGAAGGTTCGCATGGTGAGTTGCGTTCCCGGCTCGCCAATCGACTGCGCGGCGATCGTGCCGACGGCGAGACCGCCTTCGACGAGGTTGCCGGTGGACATGTCCATGCCGTAGCAGCGGGCACAGATGCCTCGAGTGGTGTCACACGTCAGCGGGGTGCGGACTTGTACCGATTCGATGCCGAGTTTCTCGATCTTCTCGGCGATTTCGCCGGTGATGACCTCGTTCTCCTTCACGATGACTTCGTCCGTGAGCGGATTGATGATCGTCTGGCGGTTCGTGCGGCCGATGATGATCTCCCGCAGCGGGACATCGACCTGCTCGCCCTTGTAGATGGCCCGCTTGGAAATGCCTCGTTTCGTACCGCAGTCGTGCTCGGTGACGACGACGGCTTGCGCCACATCGTAGAGTTTGCGGGTGAGGTAGCCCGAGTCGGCCGTCTTGAGCGCTGTATCGGCCAGCCCCTTGCGGGCACCGTGCGTGGACGAGAAGTACTCAAGCACGTTGAGCCCTTCGCGGAAGTTGGCGCGAATGGGTGTTTCGATGATTTCGCCGCTGGGTTTGGCCATCAGACCGCGCATGCCCGCGAGCTGCTGCATCTGACTGACGTTGCCACGAGCGCCCGAGGTACTCATCAGGAAGACCGGGTTGAGATAGTGCCGCCCGTCGTTGCTGTCAATCGCGACCTCATCGAGCGTGCTCATGTCGCGGCGATCGTTCTGAAGCGTCGAGACGAGTGCCTTGGTGAGTTCTTCGCGGCAGTGCGCCCAGATATCAAGGAGCTGATTATGCCGCTCCCGCTCGGTGATCGCGCCAGCGCCGTAAGCACGCTCGACTGCATCGACCTTCTTCTGCGCGGCTGCGAGCAACTCGGACTTGTTCGACGGGATCCGCATGTCTGTGATGGCGATTGAGAGGCCCGAGGTCGTGGCCGTTTTGAAGCCGATTTCCTTGAGATCATCGAGCAGCGTGAGCGTTTCGGCGCGGCCGCAGTACTTGAACGTGTCGTCGATGACGCGGCTGCAACCCTTCTTGCCCAGAGCGCAGTTGTAGAAGGGAACGCCGTCGGGCAGCAGGGCTGCGAAGCGGAGCCGACCGACGGTCGTCACGACGCGGCCATTCTCAGCGATGGGTTCGAGGGGACCCTTCTCGCTCTTGACCTGCATGGTGAAGCGGGAGAGCCGCACGATGATGGGTTCGTGCAGATCGATCTGTTTGTGCTCAAGGGCCAGCAACGCTTCGGCCAGATCACGGAAGGCGTGCATGTCCCGCTCGGCGGGTTTGTTCTCCTCACGCATGAAGGTGAGGAAGTACATGCCCATGATGATGTCCTGACTGGGCGAGACGATCGGGTTGCCGTTGGCTGGCGAGAAGATGTTGTGCGTCGAGAGCATCAGGACGTGTGCTTCCGTCTGCGCTTCGAAGGACAGTGGCAGGTGGACGGCCATCTGGTCGCCGTCGAAGTCGGCGTTGTAGCCGGTGCAGACCAGCGGATGCAGCGTGATGGCGTTGCCTTCGACGAGAACCGGCTCGAAGGCCTGGATACCCATGCGGTGCAGCGTAGGCGCGCGGTTGAGCAGGACCGGGTGCTGGTAGATGACCTGCTCAAGGATGTCCCATACCTCGGGATCGCGCCGCTCCAGCATCCGCTTGGCCGACTTGATCGTATCGGCGAGCCCGTGTTCCTTGAGTTTGCGGATGATGAAGGCCTGGTAGAGTTCAAGCGCGATCTTCTTGGGGAGGCCGCACTGATGGAGTTTGAGTTCCGGCCCCACGACGATGACGGATCGGGCCGAGTAGTCGACCCGCTTGCCGAGTAGATTCTCGCGGAATCGCCCCTGCTTGCCCTTGATCATGTCGGTGAGCGACTTGAGTGGGCGGTTGCTGCTGCCGAGCACGGGGCGGCGACACCGGTCGTTGTCGAAGAGCGCATCCACCGCCTGCTGGAGCATGCGTTTTTCATTGCGGATGATGACTTCGGGGGCGTTGAGGTCCATCAACTTCTTGAGGCGGTTGTTGCGGTTGATGATGCGGCGGTACAGATCGTTCAGATCGCTGGTAGCGAAGTTGCCCGAGTCGAGCAGGACCAGCGGCCGCAGGTCCGGAGGAATGACCGGAATCACATCGAGCACCATCCAGGTGATCTCGTTGTCGCTGTTGCGAAGTTGCTCGACGATTTTGAGCCGTTTGGCGAGATCCTTGATCTTCTGCTTGGAACGTGTCTTGGTGAGAGCATCGCGGATCTCGGCCGCCGTGGCGATGAGGTCGATGCCCTGCAGCAGTTCGATCGCGGCATCGGCGCCCATCATGGCCTTGAAGGCCGTGGCACCGTACTCCCGCTGTAGTTCTCGGCAGGTGTCTTCGTCGACGACCTGACGGTATTCCAGTTCGGTGTCGCCCGGGTCGGTGATCACATAGTCCTGGAAGTAGATGACCTTCTCAAGATCGGAGGTCTTCATGCCCAGCAGCGTGCCAAGGCGGCTCGGCAGCGCCTTAAAGAACCAGATGTGCACGATCGGCGCGGCGAGGTTGATATGCCCCATTCGCTTGCGGCGCACACGTGAGTGCGTCACCTTTACGCCGCAGCGATCGCAGATGATGCCCTTGAACTTCGTGCCCTTGTACTTGCCGCAGCCGCATTCGTAGTCTCGCTCGGGTCCGAAGATCCGCTCGCAGAATAGACCGTCCTTCTCAGGGCGGTAGGTGCGGTAGTTGATGGTCTCAGGCTTCTTGACCTCGCCGAAGCTCCACGACCGGATGTCGTTGGGGCTGGCCAGCGTGATCTTGACTGACGTGAAGTCGTTGACGTGATCGAAGACGTTCTCGGTCATGGAATGGGTTCCGTCTCAGTCCGAGGGAAGGTTCAGATCCGGGGAATCAGAGCAGAGGCCCGACATCGTCGTGGGCTTTCTCAAGTTCGATATTCATGCCGAGACCGCGGATCTCATGGCAGAGCACGTCGAAGACGACGGGCATGCCGGCCTCGAGCGTATTGGTGCCCTTGACCATCGAGTCGTAGATCTTGGTTCGGCCCTCGACATCGTCACTCTTGACGGTGAGGAGTTCCTGCAGCACATGCGCCGCGCCATAGCCCTCGAGCGCCCACACTTCCATCTCACCGAAACGCTGCCCGCCGGTGCGGGCCTTGCCGCCGAGCGGCTGCTGGGTGATGAGGCTGTAGGGGCCGGTGGCACGAGCGTGGATTTTGTCATCCACGAGGTGATGTAACTTGAGCATGTACATGTAGCCAAGCGAGGTCGGCTGCGAGAAGGGCTCGCCGGTCCGTCCATCGTAGAGCTGCGCCTTGCCGCCGAAGGGCACCTTGGCGAGCAGTTCGCGTGCGTCTCCGGCATTCTGTCCGGTGGATTCGAAGTCCGACACGCGTTTCTCGACGTGGGTGTTCGCTTCGTCGATGCAGCCAAGCACTTCCTGCTCGGTGGCGCCGTCAAAGACCGGCGTGACACACTGGAAGCCGAGGACTTTGGCGGCCCAGCCCATGTGCAGTTCGAGCAACTGTCCCACGTTCATCCGGCTCGGGACACCGAGCGGATTGAGCAGGATGTCCACGGGCGTGCCGTCTTCGAGAAACGGCATGTCTTCCTGCGGAACAATGCGGGCAACAACACCCTTGTTGCCGTGGCGACCGGCCATCTTGTCGCCTACCGAGATCTGCCGCTTGTTGGCGAGATAGACCTTGACCATCTCAAGCACGCCGCTCTGGAGTTCGTCGCCTCGCTTCATGTGGGCGAGTCGGCGTTCCTTCTCCTCTTGCACGGCCATGATGCGGGGCCAGAATTGCGCTCTGATCTTGATGGCCTCGGCTCGGACGTCCTTGGATCCCTTGATCCACTTCTCGGAGAAGTTCTCGATCTGCTCGGTGATGACTTCCGGAATGTCTGACGCGCCGACTTTCTGTCGGGTGGTTGGGTCGATCATCTCCGAGCCGGTCAGTTCGTTCATCATGCCGATCATCTCGGCGAAGAGGGCGATGGCCTTCTGGTCCATCTCATTGCCGAAGGCGGCCATGTCGGCCTTGATCTGCGCCTTCTGCTCGTCACTGAGGTGCATGCGGCGACTGAAGTGCCGCGTGCCGATGACGATGCCGCTGCCGCCGGCGGAGACTTCAAGCGAGTCGTTCTTTACGTCCTCGCCTGCGCGGCCGAAGATGGCGTGCAGCAGTTTCTCTTCGGGTGTCAGTTCGGACTTGCTCTTGGGACTCACCTTTCCGACGAGAATGTCGCCGGGGCCGACGCGGGCGCCGCATCGGATCACGCCGCGTTCGTCGAGGTTGCTGAGCTGCTTTTCCGAGACGTTCGGGATGTCATCGGTGAACTCTTCGCGTCCGAGTTTCGTATCACGCACTTCGACGGTGTATGAGTCGATGTGGATCGATGTGAAGTCATCGTCGCGGACGAGCCGTTCAGACACGACGATGGCATCTTCGAAGTTGTATCCGTCGAAGGTGTTGAAGGCGACCAGGGCGTTCTTGCCGATCGCGAGCTGCCCCAGCGAGGTCGAGGCGCCGTCGGCCAAGATCTGCCCGACCTTCACCGTGTCGCCGAGGTTGACAACCGGCTTCTGTGTCTGGCAAGTGCGCTCATTCAATTGGCGATACCGCTGCAACTCGTATTCATCTGCGTTGTCGATGACGATGCGCTCCGCATCGACGGCCGTGACGGTGCCGCTGCGACGTGCCTTGACGATCATGCCGGAGTGCTCACCCGCGATCTGTTCCATGCCCGTTCCGACCAGTGGGGGATCGATCTTGATCAGCGGCACAGCCTGCCGCTGCATGTTCGAGCCCATGAGGGCGCGGTTGGCGTCGTCATGCTCAAGGAAGGGGATGAGTGAAGCGGACACGCCGACAATCTGCTTGGGACTGACGTCGACGTACTGGACATCCTTGGCGGGCACGGTGCTCAGTTCGCCGTTGACCCGCGAGAGCACATGCTTGCCTCGCAGCTTCCCCCCGTCGAGGGAATCGGCGGTTGCGAGCACGGACTGCATTTCTTGGTCGGCTCGCAGGAACTCCACGTCGCCCTTGGCCTCGCCGCCGTCGATCTGGCGGTAGGGCGTGAGGATAAAACCATAGTCATCGACCTTGGCGAAGATGCCCAACGAGGCGATGAGACCGATGTTCGTGCCTTCAGGCGTTTCGATCGGGCAAATACGTCCGTAGTGGGAAATATGCACATCGCGGACTTCAAAACCTGCCCGCTTGCGGTTCAGACCACCCGGTCCGAGCGCGGAAAGTCGTCGCTCGTGCACGAGCATCGAGAGTGGATTCGTCTGATCAACCACCTGCGAGAGTTCGCTGCGGCCGAAGAAGAAGTCGATGGCGCTGCTGATCGACTTCGAATTCACGAGGTCGGCGATCTTCTTGAGGTCTTCTGGATCCTTGGTGCTCATTCGCTCCTGCACGGTGCGGCGGAGTTTCAGGAAGCCCTTTCGCATCTCTTCGACCGCGAGTTCGTCGAGTGTCCGAAGACGCCGGTTGCCGAGGTGGTCGATGTCATCGATATAGGCCTTGTTCCGCTTGGCCCGCAGGTCGAGGATGTAGCGGGTGACGGCCATGAAATCTTCGCCCCGCAGGTGCATGACATCCTCAGGGATGTCCATGTCGAACTTACGGTTGATACGGAAGCGGCCGACCTTGCCGAGGCGATAGCGATTCTCGTCGAAGAACTTCTCTTTGAAGAGCGTCTTCGCCTTGTCCCGCTGCGGCGGGTTGCCGGGGCGGAGTCTGCTGTAGATCCGCAGCAGGGCGGCCTCGTGCTCGGTGGCTTCGGCCATGAAGTCGAGGCGTTCCATTGCAAGCGTGTTGAGGATGAGCGGATCGCTCGGATCCTGCACGACGGCGAGTTTCTTGATGTTGGACGCCAAAATCGCCTCGAGCGAGTCGCCGAGCGGGGCACCGACGCGGCAGAGTTCCTCGCCCTCTTCGTTGATAATCATCTCGGCGGAGTAGTGCTCGGGCTGCAGTTTGGCCACAGGCAGACTGACAACGTCGTAGAACATTTCGAGAATCTTCTCGGTGCTGCTGAGCGACTCGTCGAGCGCTCGCAGGAAGACGGTGGCAGCAATCTTGGGCGACTGGTCGATCTTCATCGCCAGTACGTCCTTCTTGGTCACCTCCAGTTCGATCCAGGAGCCTCGCTCCGGGATGACCCGTGCTGAGTGCAGGGGCCGGTCGCCGAGATCCTGCGTGATGCCGAAGTCGACGCCCGGCGAGCGGTGCAACTGGCTGACGATGCAGCGTTCGGCACCATTGACGATGAATTCGCCGCCGCCGAGCATGATCGGAATCTCGCCGAGGTAGATTTCTTCCTCCGACAATTCCGACACACCCTCACGCACGAACCGCACACCGATACGGAAGGGGCGTCCGTAGGTCAGACGGAGTTCCTTGCATTCGTGCGGGGTGTAGCGTGGCTTGTCGAGTTTGTAGTAGAGGTACTCAAGCCGCATCGTGCCGTCGTAGGACTCGATGGGGAAGACCTCTTTGAGGAGTCCCTCGATGCCCAAGGTCGGATCGCGTTTGAGTAGATCCTTGTCGAGTTGGATGAAGCGTTCATACGCGGCTTGTTGCACTTCGGTCAAAGCCGGGACCGGGATTGCATCGCCACGCTTTGAGAAGTTGCGCACCGTCATCGGAATCATGCGGTCACCTCTGAGAGAATCCGGAGACCCATCGGTGGGGCAGTACGTAGCCGCGAGCACGCGGACAACCGCACTGTTGATGAATCAAGGTCGAAATATGTGTGTTCACTGCCTGCGCCGAGCCGGGCAGTGTAGGGCCCCCCGGAGTATTTCACAACCGTTCTTGCAAGCAAATCCTGTTCCTGAACCGATATAGGGTCGTTTTTTTTGTGGCCAATCACGCCGCAAAATGACGTAAGTGTAGTAAGTGAAAGGAATTGAGGCCTCCTTGGGATCTCTTGGACAGCAGAATATTGTCTGCCAACCCGCCCTCTGGCGATCGCTCAATCGGAGGGCCCCTCCAGTTCGGCAGCCTTCCTGCGGTGGCCTCGCCGCCAAGAGGTGCTGACAAGGCCCCATCAAATTGCTGATTTCAGCCAACGAGAGGGGTCAGGTGCCTGAATTCAGGTACCTGACCCCATCGCGCAATGAGTTGGCCTGGCCGGCAGAGGCTTACTTGATGTTGACCGAAGCGCCAGCCTCTTCGAGGGCGGCCTTGAGGGCATCGGCGTCATCGGAGGAGACTTTCTCCTTGACCGGGGCGGGGGCGCTGTCGACGAGGCCCTTGGCTTCCTTGAGGCCCAGACCGGTCGCTTCGCGGACGGCCTTGATGACGGCGATCTTCTTGTCGCCGGCGGCTTCGAGGATGACGTCGAACTCGGTCTGCTCTTCGTCGCCTCCCTCGCTCCCAGCGGCCGGGCCGGCCATCATGACGGCGCCGCCAGCGGCGGGCTCGATGCCGTAGGCATCCTTCATGTAGTCAGCAAGATCCACGGCTTCCTTGAGGGAGAGTCCGGCGATCTCGTCGCCAATTTTGGTGAGTTTGGCGTCGAATTCCTTGGTTGCGGTTGCGGTGTCTTCGGACATGTGTCCATCTCCAGTTTCAAATGACTGCGGTGAAGAGGAGCCGCTGCGCGGCTTTTAACCCTGACGGGCCAGTTCAACACGGTGTATGGGTGTAGTAGGTGCTTTGCGCCGGCTCAGCCGACCTTGGCAATCTCCTCGCCTCGCTCGAGGCGTTCCTGTATTTCCTTGACGATGCCCACGAGGTTCGAGCCCGGGCTCGTGGCCGCCTTGAGCAGGTTGGCGCCGGGGGCGAGCACGAGCTGCACGACCTTGGCCTGCGCCTCTTCCTTGGTCGGGAAGGTGCTGAGGTGCTTGACGCCATCGGCACCTTCGAAGAACTCGCCGTCGAGGCACGCGGCCTTGAGTTCGAGTTCCTTGACTTTCTTGGCCCAATCCACGATCGCGCGGGCCACATCGACAACGGACTCCCCGCCGTAGGCCATGGCCGATGGACCATCGAGTGCCGGGATCAGCGTTTCAAGCGGCGTATCCTTGAAGGCGTCTCGGGCGAGCGAGTTTCGCACGACCGTGATCTTGATGCCGGATGCGTGCAGCCCCTGCCGCATCGCGTTGTTCTCGTTGGCTTCGATGCCGCGAATATCCACGAGCAGGGCGTTTGAGACATTCTCGAATCGGCGGCGGTAGTCCGCCACCATCATGCTCTTGATGGGCTTGCTCATGAGATTGCCACCTCCACACTGGGCGTCATCGTTCCGGAGATCACGCATTTCTTCATGTACTGCCCCTTGACCGCAGCGGGTCGGAGCTTGTCGATCGTATCGAGGAAGAAGTTCAGGTTCTCAGTGAGGTCTTCCTCGGAGAAACTCAGCCGACCGATGACCACGTGCAGATTGCCGCCGTCGTCGTTGCGGTACTCGCTCTTGCCAGCGGCGAATTCCTTGACGGCGTTGATCGCGTCGGGAGTCACAGTGCCGGCCTTGGGCGAGGGCATGAGTCCTTTGGGGCCGAGTATCTTGCCGAGTTGCCCGACAACTCGCATCATGTCGGGCGAAGCGATGGCGACATCGAACTCGAACCATCCGTCCTTGATGCGTTTGGCGAGTTCATCGCTTCCGGCATCGACTGCGCCAGCGGCCTTGGCCTCATCGACCTTGTCGGCTCCGCAGAAGCAGACGACGCGAGCCGACTTGCCGCTGCCCTTGGGCATCGAGACGGCGCCGCGAAGTTGCTGTTCGGCCTGCCGAGGGTCGATGCCCAGATGCAGGCAGCACTCGATGGACTGGTCGAACTTCGCCGGTTTGAAGGTTTTGAGCACCTTGACCGCGTCGGCCGGAACGTGGGTGCCTTCGGCAGCGATCGCGAGTTTGCGATTCTCCGCAACTCGGTTGGACCGTGTGCGGCGGCGGCGACGGCGGAGCCGGGACTTCCAGGCCGAGCGGTCTTCGCTTGCTTCGGCCTTGGCGGGATCGATGGGCTTGGCTTCCGCTGCCGCTTCACTTACCGGCGTCTCTTCGACGACTTCTTTGGCGGGTGTAGGCACGTCTTCAGCGGGGGTCGGTTCGTCGCTCACGCGGCACCTCCTTCAACTGTGATGCCCATCGAGCGGGCGGTCCCCTCGATCATCCGCATGGCGGACTCGACCGTGGGCGCGTTGAGATCTTCGAGTTTCTCTTCAGCGATCGCCTTGATCTGATCACGCGTGACGCTCGCGATTGGATCCTGCGGTGTGCCGGCACCTTTGTCGATACCGGCGGCATCCTTCAAAAGGGCCGAGGCCGGGGAACTCTTGAGTTCAAAGTCGAACGATCGATCCTTGTAGATCGAGATCAGACAGGTCACGGCCTTGCCGTTGAGTTCCTTGGTTCGTTCGTTGAATGCCGTGATGAACTGGCCCGGGTTGATGCCGTTGGCACCGAGGGCCGGCCCGAGTGGTGGGGCGGGCGTTGCTTGCCCACCAGGCGCGACGATCTTGAACTGCTTCTCAAGCTTTTTGGCCATCTGAACCTCCTGCCTCCCACCCCGTCCGGCCAAGGAAGCGAAGTGGTGTGCGGCGCTGATTTTCGAGCCCGGAAGTGTAGCAGTGCGCCAGCATGGCCGCCAGAGTAGCGCCGCGGAATGCCCCGCTTCCGAGAAGCCGGGGAGCCGAATCTAATCGCAGACCAACGCCGCGAACGCCTCTATTCCCATGGCAATGGCATCATCGTTGAAGTCAAAGCGAGGGTGATGGAGGCCCGGCATGTCGGATTTCTCTGCTGGAAGCAGGCCCAGGGCGAAGAAGCAGGCTGGGATCTGCTGGCCGTAGAAGGAGAAATCCTCGCCTCCCATGACTGGGGCCATGGTTTCGACCCGTTGCTCACCGAACGTCGTTGCAGTGATCCGCTGCCAGCGGTCATAGGCCTCGGGGGCGTTGAAGGTAATGGGATAGCCATCATGGAGGGTGATTTCGGTCGTACAGCCATGGGCTGCGGCGACGCCTTCGAGGATCTGCCTGAAGGCAGCGTGGATGGCCTCTCCGGCCTCTGGATGAAGGAATCGGGTTGTGCCTTGCAAATAAACCGATTCAGGGATGATATTATGGGTCGTTCCGCCTTCAATACGCGTGATCGACAGGACGCCGCCTTGCACGGGATCAATCTCGCGGGAGATGACCTGCTGAGCCGACTGAATCACCGCCGCTGCAGCGGCGATTGGGTCGATGCACAGGTGTGGCATCGCGGCGTGGCCTCCGCGTCC
>DOVP01000080.1 GCA_003520025.1 Phycisphaerales bacterium | reverse complement strand
CTGCGTCGAGAACAGCCGGATGCTGGCGGATCACATCCTCAATCTCTCGTGGAAATACATTCTCGCCGCCGATGATGAGCATCTCCTTGATACGTCCGGTGATCGAAAGAAAGCCATCTTTGGAAATCCGGCCCATGTCGCCGGTGCGGAAGAAGCCGTTGTCGTCGAAGGCCGCCGATGTCGCCTCGGCATCCTTGTAGTAGCCGGCCATGATGTTGCCGCCGCGAATTCGAATCTCGCCGTCACGCCCGGCGTCAAGTTGCTCGCCCGACTCGGGGTCGATGATGACTTCCTCGACACCGTCGAGCGGACGCCCGACCACGCCGCGACGTTCTTCCTGCGGCCGCACCCAATTGGTCACCGGCGCCGTTTCGGTCAGGCCATACCCCTCACAAATGCGTATGCCGAACCGCTCGGCGAATCCGTCATACACGGCATCTGGAAGCGGCTCGCCGCCCGAGACGATGTACTTGAGCGAGGCGAGATCCTCGGGCTTGGCGGCCTTGGAATGCAGCAACGCGTTGTACATCGACGGGATCGCCATGAGCGCCGTTGGCCGCCGACGGCGAAGGAGTTCCAGCACCCGCGACACCTGAAATCGAGCCGTGTACACCACGGTGCAGCCAAGGATCAGGGGGAGCAGCGTGGTGACGGTGAATCCGAAACTGTGAAACTGCGGCAACACGCCGAGAAAGCAATCCCGCTTGGTGAAATTGACCCACCGAATGCACTGATCGACATTGGTTGCGAGGTTGGCGACGGTGAGCTGCACGCCCTTGGGACGCCCCGAGGTGCCCGACGTATAGAGCATCACGGCGACGTGCTCATCCGCCCGCTTCATCGGCCGAAATAGCGACGGCACACCTCTGAACTGCTGCTCATCAAGTGCGAGTGACTGTACCGAATCCGGAAGTGGACCGAACTTCTCCAGCATGGCACTTGCGGTCACAACCAGATCAAGTTCGGCGTGCTCGATGATCCAAGCGATTTCTTCCTTGGAGAGCAGGTAATTCAGCGGCACGACGGTCCGCCCCAGCATCCAGATGGCTGCCAGGGAGACCGGGAAGGCCCCGCCGGTCGGCAGCAGCACCCCGATATTCGGGCGGGTCGTGCGATCTTCGATCGCCCGGGCCAGGTGCCTCGACGCGGCCCACATCGTGACCCCCCGCCAGCGTCGGAAGTCGTCCTCGGCCCAGACCCGAAACGGGTGGCGAGTCCAATTGCGGAGAATGGGTTCGAGCACATGCATCGGAGCGCAGACTATCAGCCGGAGCCCGCCTCTTGTACGCTCTATTCATGACACGATATCTCGCTCTGGCCATTGCTACGCTGCTGACCGCTTGCCAACCCAAGCCCCCTGCTGCAAATCTACAAAGGGTGCAGCGGCTGTATGAGGAACGCCTCGATGGGGCCGCATGCCGCGCCGCCGAATTGATGATTGCCCAGCACGCGCCGCAGGCCACCACCGCCGCGTGGTACGGCGGACTCGCGGAATACCGGAATCGTGACATTGCCGGGGCCAAGACCTTCTTCGCCGCGGCCACTCAATCCGGCAACCCGGCGGTTGCCGGTGGCGCCGAAGCCATGCTCGGACAGATCGCAACCGAAAGCACCGACTACGCCGAAGCCCTCCGACGCTACGAGCGGGCCTGGTTGCTGCTGAGCGGGTCGGATCGGCGGCAAGCCGGCGTGCGAGCCTTGGCCGCAGCCGAAACCGCGGGCAACTCACTCGCGGCGGACCGCTGGCAAACGAGACTACGCACCTCACAAGGAGTGGCAGCCCCCGCGGGGCACCCCTATGCGCTTCAGGCCGGCGCCTACCGCACCCGCGGCGCCGCCGATACACACGCTGCCTCACTGACTTCCATCGCGCAACAATCCGGTCTCACGCCTGTGGTTGTGCGCACCCGCGCAGATGGTGGAGGCACCTGGTGGCTGGTCCAGTGCGGCAGCTTCGCATCTCGGGGCGAAGCGGCCGCAGCGCGGAGGGCGGCCCCCGGACAGGAACTTATCGTGGCCCGCGTCAGGCAATAGCCTTCGCCGCCAGAGAACCGAGGGTCCGAGGGTGGGTGTCGGTAAAAACCAGCCCCCGCTACGCGAGGCAGTCCTGCACCGCTTCAATCGCTCGCTGCACATCTCCGCATCGATTCCATGCGCCGAAGGACAACCTCGCCCACCAGCATCCGGACAAATCATCCACTGCAATCTCGACGCGGTGCCGATTGGCGATTTCGTCGCGAAAGACAAAGCGATCTTCGTACTGTGCCGATGCCGCCTCGGGCAACCGCGCCGACACCATCGCGGCGGTCATCTCGCCGCCACTACCGTCGCTCACTTCCGTCCCAAACGCGCTGGCCAACTGCTCGCCCGCCCACACCGCCATCTCATGCTGCCACGCGCGCAGCCTCGCCCAGCCCCAACGCTGCTGAACCGCCGCAATCGCAGCAGGAACCGTGAGCCACGGCGTGATGTCCCGCGTGCCCTGCCACGCGAAGGCCTCCTGATAACTGCCCATCACATCATGGCTGGCTGCCAGTGGCTTGGTGGTTCCGCGATGCTGCGGCGCAGTCCACAGGAAACCAGCGCCGGATGGTGCCCCGATCCACTTGTGCAGATTGCCCGCGTACCAGTCCGCTCCGACCTGGTCGATGTTCAGATCAAGCATCCCCGGAGCGTGAGCACCATCGATCAGTACCGGCACACCGCGAGCCTTGCACAGCGACACGATCTCGGCCACAGGCTGCACCAATGACGTCCCCGAGGTGATGTGATCGACGATCGCAAGCGGCGTGTCCGGCCGAAGCGCCACATCCCACGCCGCCACGATCTCGCTTGGATCCTTCACGGGCAACTCAAGCGGCACGATCCGAACCTCGTGGCCGCGGGCGGCATGCTGCGCGGCTGCGCGAACAGCCCCGTAGGCCTGCTCGCCGATCAAGATGCCCTCGCCTGCTCGGCGGCCAAGCCCAGCGAGCACCGCATCGATCGCCTCGGTTGCATTGCTCACAAAGGCCAGCCCCTCCCGCTGAGCCCCGACAAAGCCCGACAGCGATTCCAACGCCTCCTCGGCCATCTCCGCCGCCTGACGCTCCAAGAAGGCCACAGGCTGAGCCTCATACTCGGCGAGCAAAGCAGCCCTGGCCTCCTGTACCTCCCGCAGTCGCAGCCCGAAACTCCCAGGGTTCAGAAACACCCAATCTTCGGGCAGCGACCACAATTCACGCTCAGAATCGGCAAGTGGGCTCGGCAACATGGGCGGAACGGTATCACGCATCCCCCTTCCCAGCCATGCTTTGTGAATTCCACCCAAAAAGACTTGATGTTCGGGTTCTGTTACCCTAACGTATCCCGAACTGATTGGTCGATGGTAATGCTCAAGCCAACAGGAAGATCTGGTCGAGATGCCCCCGTCATGGTAAAGCAACCACAACATCTTGTGCCCCTCCACTCCACCAGCCCCTCCATTGGGGCACTTGGGGAACAAGACGCTGTGGGGGCCTCGGCCGAGTCACGAATCGGGAAGGAAGCGAGGAAACCGATGAGCATGCCACTGGTACTGACAGGACCCGGAGGGGAATACCGAACAGCCGTCTTCGAAGAAGACGGTCGATTGGTGCGTCGCGCTGTCCACGCAGACGCCCCCCTGTCCAATCAGCCCGTGGCCGGCCCATCGGACCTCGCGACCCCCGTCCCGCTCGATCGCCACGCTGGCGAGCGACTCACCCAGGTACTCAAACTTCTGGCCGAACACCGGCCAGATCCCGCCGAGTGGCACCAGTTCCGCCCCGCCCACGCAGGACGCGACTGGCAGTCCGCCCGCTCGGTGCTTACCCATGACTGTTCTCAAGAGGCATCTCCCCATGAATCTGACGCCCCGCCAGTTGCATATTGCCCAGCTCATTCGCGACTCACGACTCGCGCGTGGCTATTCGCCGACGATCCAGGAACTCGCCGACGAGGTCGGCGTGGCGAAGGTCACCATTCACGAACACGTCGGAGCGCTCGTGAAGAAAGGCGTGCTGCAAAGAGAGCCAAACAAGGCTCGCTCTTTGTCGCTTGTTGAGGGGCTTCCGCTTCCCAACGAAGACAATGGACTGAGGTTTCCCCTCGTCGGTCGTATTGCAGCAGGCTACCCACTCGAGCAGTTTGAACAAAGCGACACGCTCGACCTCGAAGCGGTCTTCGGCCCTCGTGTCGGGGAAGTCGACTCGACCTTTGCGCTGCAGGTCACCGGCGACTCGATGCAGGACGAAGGCATCCTCGATGGCGACTACGTCATCGTCCGCCGCACCAGCACCGCCAGAGCCGGCGAACGTGTCATCGCGCTGCTTCCCAACGGCGAAACCACACTCAAGAGTTTCTACCGGGAGCCCGACGGCCGCATCCGACTGCAGCCAGCCAACGAGGCCTTCGAGCCCATCATCGTCAACGAATGCCAGATCCAAGGCATCGTCGTCGGCGTGATGCGGCGATACGATCGCTAAGACGGTCGCCGCCGATCCGGCATCAGTGACCTCCGTCAACCAGGCGTGCTCCCCGCAGCAGTACCTGAACCGCTCTTCACCGACAACGCCATCCCGGCAGGCGTGAGCGTCAGATACTGCCCTCGCCGCGATACCACACCCATGAGTTCCAGCGAAGTCATCGACCGCATCGCCGCAGCCGGAGGCATCCCGGTCAGTTCAATCACCGCCGCGACATCACCGCCACCAGACTTTCGAAGCGCCGCAGCCACCTTGGCATCGGCCTCGCTGAGTTTCACCGAGCGCCGCAATGCCCGACCCTGCGATCCATCACTCGTCTCATCCACAACCCCCGCCCCCCCCACAACCCCCGGCCCCCCCACAAC
>DOVP01000014.1 GCA_003520025.1 Phycisphaerales bacterium | reverse complement strand
TTGATCTCGATGCCGGACTCAAGCATGTCCACATTGCCGTCTTCGTCCGGCACAAGGAAGATGTCGGCACTGCCACCGCCGAAGAGTTGGCGGAAGAGTCCCTTCGGACCGGCGAAATGTTCGCGGATACTCGCGAAGGTTTCTTCAAATCGGGTGCGGCTGGCGACTTCCAACTCGGCGATGAGCGTTTCCAGTTGTTCGCGGGCCAGATCGATGTCGGCGACTTGTTTGATCAGGCCTTCGTTCCTCGCTTCGAGATGCTGCTCTTCGTCGATCGCATCAATGTTGACGTTTCCGAGTTCCTTGATGGATGCCTTGAGTTCGTTGACCTCAGCCTGCGCGGCGTCTCGGTCCATGAGCGTTTCGGTATCGCGAGGCAGATCCTTCCACAGGGGGAACTCGACAGAGAGGTCGATGCCGAGTTCCTCAAGTGTTCGTTCCTCGAGGTTCTCTCGCTTGATCTCCGCTTCCCGCCGGCTGAGTTCCAACGCGTTGTGGTCGCGATCGAGAATGCCGGTTTGTGACCGGGCGGCTTTGACATTTTCGGCGGTTTGCGATGCGGCCACCTTGGCCGCCTCGACCTGTGTTTCCGAAGCCACCATGCGATCGTGGGTGCCGTGGGCGGCCCGCTGGCTTGCAGCGAGCTGATTGGTCGCGGTTTCGATGGCTGCTTCGTATTGGTCCAGTTGGGCGGTGCGTCGGCCGATGTGTTCGCTCAGTGTGTTGCGACGTGCGGATTGTTCTTCCGCTGCAGTTTCGACGTGGCGTCGTTCACGCTGCGAGGCTTGGTGCTGTTCGGCAAGACGGCCGGATTCGATGCGGACTGCGGCGAGCGTCTCCTGTGATTCCTGCTGAGTGGCGCGAGCGGCATCCGCAACCTCTTCGAGTTGGTCGATCCCGGACTCGGCCCGTTCCAACTCACCAGCGAGTGCCTGCATCTCTCTGGCAAACGCATCCTGCTGCGATGTCAGATCGGCTCGTTTGATCAGCAGGTCACGGCGTTCATCCTCGAGTTCGGTTCGCTGGTGGTGCAGCCTGTTCAGGTCGTTGGCAATGCCCTGCAATCCGTATTCGAGATCGACAACCTGATTACTTGCCTGCTGCAGGGCATCGGCCGCATCGCGGCGACGTTGGTCGGCGGCAGAACTGGCATGTTTGAGACCCTGCAGATCTCGTTCAAGTCCAGCGATGCGAGTGTCGTGTTCACAGACAGAGGACTCCAGGTCCTCCATCTCCATACGTCGTGATATCCACCCTCCGGCGGCGGGCTTTCCGATTCGGATCCGCCCGTCAGGTTCGATGATCTCGCCAGTTCGGGCGGCCAATCGCCAGTCTCGCATCGAACCGCGGGCAAGCAGCAGGGCCTGCTCAAAGGTGGGGACCACCGCTGTGCGACCGAGCAACCGCTCGGCGATGCCCTGAGCTTCCGGGCGGGTGCTGATGAGATCGAGGGCATGGCGAACATCATCTAGGCCTGGTGGCAAGGGAGTCCGCCAGTGGGTGTCACCCTCGTGCTGTCCAATGGCAACGACCAGGCCGAGTTCCTGCTCGCGGCACCACTTGGCAAGAAGGCTCGCGGCTGCTTGATCCGCAGTCATGACGACTTCGACATCGCGTCCGAGCACGGTTTCGATCAGCGTGGCCCATTCGCGGTCCGTGTGGATGGCGTCACCCAGTACACCGAGGACGTGCTCAGGATGTTCATCGAGTGCTCGCTTGACATCGTCGCCGAGCCCTTCGTGGGCGTGCTGCATTTCTTCCAG
This sequence comes from Phycisphaerales bacterium, assembly GCA_003520025.1. Lineage (GTDB taxonomy): Bacteria > Planctomycetota > Phycisphaerae > Phycisphaerales > SM1A02 > UBA12567. The sequence continues at coordinate 4,339 of DOVP01000014.1, read as the reverse complement.
CAGATGCAGGCGGGAGCCCGCTGCGGCGCGATCATGCCGCACGTCGGCGAGGGCATCCGAGATGGCGTCGTGTCGCTGGCCCAGATTGGCGGCATCATCATCGTGGCGGCGCAGGTCGTGTTCGGCCGCATCGATCTTGGATCGGACGGTTTCCAGCGACGCAGTATGTGAAGCACGCTTCGATTCGGCCTTCTCGATGTCCGCGGCCATGGCGGCGACGCGAGGTTCACCCTTTTGAATCTGTTCATCGGCCGCGCGGAGCCGCTCATCCGTCGCGCTGCGATTGGACTGGGCGGTTGCATGCTGCTCGGCAATGGTGTCTCTGGTCGACCTCGCTTCTCGCAGTCTGGCTGCAGTGGCCTCGACATCGCGGCCGGCTTCAGAGGCGTGGTCGGTCAGTGAGGCGATTCTGGTCTCGGTGGCGGCCAGTTGCACCCCTACGGTTTCGACTTCGTCGGCATACCGTTGCAAGTCATCGGCGAGTTCAGCGGCGCGGACATCGATGGCATGCAATTCGTGGCGGTCCGATTTGATCTGTTCGCTGGCCTCGCCCCGCTGCCGCGTCGTGAAGTCAATTTGCTGCTGGGCACGGCCTGCTGCCGATGTGTGCTCGGCATGTTGTTTGGAAAGAAGATGTCGGTGCTCTTCAGCTTCGTGCCGCTGGATGTCGGATTCCTGCTGCGCGGCCTCCAGTTCAAGAACGTTTGTTTCCAGTTCGCTCCGCTGGCGTGCCAGATCGGAGAGCCGGCTGGTCAGGCCGATGAGCCGATCCTGTAATTCGTCGAATTGGTCGAAGACGAGTTCGCGGCGAAGGGTTCGGTAGCGACCGTCGAGTTCCTGGAATGTGCGGGCTTTCTTTGCTTGACCACGCACCATTCGCAGTCGTCGTTCGGTGCCCTCAAGCTGCTCGCGAATGCGTACGAGATTAACTTCGGTTCGCTCGAGCTTCCGCTGCGACTCAACGCGTCGAAGTTTGAACTTCGAAACGCCTGCCGCTTCCTCCAGAATGGTGCGCCGCTCGATGGGGCTGGCCTGCAGCATGGAGGCGACCCGTCCCTGTTCGATGATGCAGTAGGCAGCGTTCCCGATGCCGGTGTCGAGGAACAGGTCCTTGACGTCTTTGAGCCGGACCTTGCGGTCGTTGATGAGATACTCGCTGCGGCCGTCGCGGTACAGCCGTCGTCCCACTTGCACCTGATCAGTATCCATGGCGAGCCCGCGTCGGCCCTGCGCGATGGTTGCCTTGTGATCGACGATTGGATTCTCGAAAGTCAGGGTGACCGAGGCCATGCCAAGCGGCTTGCGGCCGGCCGAGCCGGCGAAGATGACATCGAGCATGGCCCCGCCCCGTAGGCTCTTGGCCGAGCGTTCGCCAAGCACCCACTTCACCGCATCGACGACGTTGGACTTCCCGCAGCCATTTGGTCCGACAATGCCCACCTTGGGCTCGTCAAAGCGGAACTCAACGGTATCTGCGAATGACTTGAATCCAGAGACGGTGACGTTGCTCAGACGCATCGTGTGGGTGGACCTCCATGTCCGGCCTCCGTCCCTCTTGGACGGCGTGTTGAAGGGCATGCCAGCGAGCACCCGTCGCCAGCAGACCCCACTATATGTCGACTTGATGCCCGGTAGAACGCCAAGAAGCGGGTTTTTCGACTTTGGAGAGCCTTCTCTGGAATCACTCGGGGCGGGGCTGATAGTCGGTCATCGTGGCTGAGCGGCGAAGTTCGGCCATAACACGGTCCTGCTGGGCCTTGAAATCGGCTGCGACGTACTCCCGCCGCCACAGGGCATGCAGGACGCCGACGACCTCGCTGTAGGTGAGATCGAGGCCGGGCGAGGGGTCTTCGACCGTTGGTTCGTGGGCGAGCAGCAAGGTCAATTCATGCAGGGTTGGCTTCACACGGTTGATCTCAGACCGTCCCATTGGCGAGGCTCGGTAGAAGATCTCGATCCGGTCCTCATCCTCGGCTTCTCGCATCAGGAGGCTGTTGTCCCACAGCCCCAGCGTCAGCGGCCGCAAAATCTCGACCACATTGCCGAGGAGCACGATGCGAGGCCGCTGGATCTGCGTGACGTAGATTGCGTTATAGGCTGAGGGAACCTCATGCAGTTCGAATTTGCCCGGAATTGATATTCGTCGCACGACCGGCGAGCGGAGTTTCTCAAGGGCTTCATAGGCTCGCAGGCGAACTTCGATGTTTTCGTCGTTGAGCAGATTCCGCAGGGCTTCTTCGGAGCGTGGGTCTGTCGGAAGTTTGGCCAGCAGGGTGGTCGCTTCGAGCCGCTCGGCGAGGCTGCCTTCTTGGGCCATTTGCCGCAGTGAGACTGCAGCAATCGGGTCGGCCAGTTCTGCGCCGGCTCTGAGGGCGGCCAGCCTGGGAAGGGCCTCGGGGTAGTCGTACATTTTCCGAACCATGGGCAACGCTTGGGGACCAAGGGCCACCCATCGCCAGTAGGCATGGGCGGCGTCAGACGGATCACGTTGCAGGGCTCGGCGGGTCGTGTTGGCGATGCGATCTGTGTCGACCTGCCGCAAACTCACGTGTTGCATGATGCGCACGAACGAGTCCGGGTCATCCCGCATGGAAGGTGGAACCGTCAGTTCGAGCACGGCGTCGCTGACACCTCGCGCGGTCGTCGCCGTCTGCCCTCGCTCGATTGGGAATCGGCGGTTGATCGCATCCTGAATGACCCGTGTTCGTGAGTGGCTCGGATTGATCAGTCGAAGTTTCAGTGGCATGTCCTCAAGGACCTGCCCACCGTTGAGGATGCGACCATTGAGGGTATTGATGTCTCCGGTGGCAACGTCTTCGCTTTCGATGAAGGGGTTGAGAAAGATCGGCCCGGCAGCCTGCCCAAGCCGTTTGGCTTGACGGCTTCCAGTCAGCAGCGGTCCGGGGCTGAGATCGGTCGTGTACAGTCGGCCCCCTTCGAGGCTGGTGGTTCCAGTCCGTGGATCTGCGTAGACCCGCACATCAAACGTGGTGCCAGGCATGATTTCAGGCAGCCGGCCGTTGGCGCTCGGTGGGGTTCGTGTTCGACCGACCGCTCCTGGTGGCACGGTGCCCTCAACGATGACGATGGCGGTATTAGGTGATTCGAGCATGTCCTCCGGGGAGACGTCTCCAAACCCGATTTGCTCGCTTCCGATGCCCTGACGAGCCATGATCTGGAGCATGTAGCCTCGGACATCTGGTGGGATATCACTCGAGCCGGTTTCGTCGAGTCCGACCACGAGTCCATATCCACGGATCTTGATTGGTTTGTGGGTCGGGCTGCTGCTGTTGTCCCATCCGAGGATGACTGTTTCCGCGCCGACTGTGCCCCGGAGGATGCTCGCGACCTGCACGCCCTCGAGTTCCTTGATCGAGGAGGAGGCTTTCGGTCGAGGCCGCGCCCGCTCAACCTGATTGCATCCGTGCAGAACCAAGCCGGTGAGTGCCAGCGTGATTAGATTGGTCCATTTCGCATTCGGCATGGGGAATGCGAGAGTCTACCCGGTTCTCCTCATCCCTTGATGGCCTTCAGTCCACGTGCGTCAGGCTGCTTGCGGCCGGACCCGGGCTTCATGATCCTGCTGCCAGCGTACGGCATCCAGGCGTTGTGGGAAGCGTGCAAGGATGATGGGGACGGGGGTTCGCGTACACACGGCCCAGGAATTGCCGATTTGAAGAAGCATGGTGGCTTTTTCGCTGGTCGAGGACGGGCTCTGGTAAGAATGCATCTGATCACTCCTGAGTGGTGAGTGCTGGAGGGCGATGGGCGGTCCCGATGACCGTTTCCGAAGAGGAGGCCCTGTGTCCCCGTCTATTGGGAAAAGGAGCGTCCTGTGTGAGGCCTTTCGGCAAATCGGGGCAGGATGATGCTTGTGGGGTCCCTCGCAAGCCGATGCCGGGGGTGTTATCGGCCTTTGTGACGCCTGCCAGAGAGCCGGGCAGCGGTCTCGGCGAGCCACTGCTCATCGGGCATGGCCCAGGGCCTGAATTTCTCGATGGAGCCGATGTCATCCAGATGGAGCAGGGCCCGATTGCCCCCGAGATCCGCGGCTGCGGTCGTATCGATCAATTGGGCCGAATCATTGGAGCTCATTTGGAAGAGCACCTTGAGGTCGAACTCTCGTTGATTCGCTCGGCTCAGACAGCGGTTGAGGTTGTTCAGTCCGTCGAACCAGAGCAGGGAATGGATACCGACAAGAGGGCCGTCTCGCAGGATGTCTGCGAACTGCTTGTCGGGTCGCATAGCGGATTCTTCTGGCGAGAATGAGAAATCGTCCTCGGCAAATCGAAGTGGGGCAATGCGGTGAGCCTGTAGACCGAGGAGCAGAATCGTTGCA
>DOVP01000045.1 GCA_003520025.1 Phycisphaerales bacterium | reverse complement strand
AAGGTGTCGGCGCGGTGTCCGAGTTCACGCGCCAGTTCAGACACCGACTCGGGGATCCGCGGGCCGAAGCCGCGGCAGATGCGCACGGCGGCCCACTGCTCGGCGGTCCATTGGTCGCCCTGATCGAGCATCGTTTGGAGGTCCGGGCGGTCGAGATTGAGCAAGGCCACGAAGGCGATCTTCTGCTTGTAGAACTGGTCGCTCAGGTCCGGCGCCGGATCGAACATGGCGAGCAGGTCATCAATTTCGTCCATGCGATCGCCGCGTAGATCCGACCATCGTCGGAGCGTTCGGTGCATTTCGTACAGATGACCGCCGATCTGCTCGGTGGCCTTTTCGAGGCGGTCGATCAGGTCGGTGAGCCGCTGGGGGTCGGCGACGAAGTGATCAAGGCAGAAGGCATGAAACGCCGCGTCATCACCATCAGCCTCGGTCCACCGCTCGTGGACACGGGCCGCACCAGCCTCGATGCGTTCCCGGAATGACTCCCCATGGCGGGCAATGAGTTCGTCGGTGGGGTCTGAGCAGGCGATGGTGATGGTCATGAGGCACTCCGTGTGGGGAAGGGCGTGGATTCTACGTATCAGAGTACACTTCGGGCATGAGGAACCCATTTGGATGCATTGGGGTCTTGGTGGTGCTGGTTCTGGCAATCGGTATGGGACTTGGGCTACAGGCTTGTGAAGCCGGCAACCGCACGAGCAGGTCAAGCAATGAGAACGAGGTCATCGCCGGATTGGCTCAGGCGGGTGGAGTGATTGAACTGCGGGTAGGGCAGATTTTGATGGTTGAACTGCCGGAAAGCCCCACCTCGGGTCGTGTCTGGCAGATGCTGCGGCGGCCCGATGGAGCGGTGCTGATGCCGGACGGGAACCGCTACGAGCAGACGCCCGAGCAGGAAGCCCGTCAAGATCTGGTCGGAATGCAGCAACTGAGATTCGAGGCGGTGGGCCTAGGCGAAACGCTTCTGAGCCTTGCGCTCGTCAGGCCCGGCACCGGCCTCTCATCAAGCGACGAGCGGTGGATGGGCCAGATCATCGTGCGTCAGTGACCGGTCGCTGTCTACTTGGGATCTGACCGCTGCACCATGGTGTCGAGCATGGTGCCGATGAGTGCCGTTCCTTCGTGACCGCCGCCATCTGAGCCACCGACAACCATGACGCGGGGTGTGATTTCAATCTCCCGCTCGCCGATGATCTTCAGCAGTTCCAGAAGCGCAGCGTTCTGCATTCCGATTTCCTCGGCAAGTTTGCGGAAGAGTTCGGCCTGGGCTTCAGCCTTGATCTTGATGGCTTCTGCTTCGGCGGCCGCTTCGATGAGGACCTGTTCCTTGGATTGCTCGGCGATCTTGACCGCGTAGGTGGCGGTGGCGAGGTTTGCTTCTTCGTCCGCTTCCTGCTTGGTGCGGCTCAGGGCCTTCTGCTCTTCGGCGGCTCGCTGCTGCTCTTGGAACGTGATCTGCTCTTGAATCGCGATTTCGCGGTCCGTCTGCGTTTTGAGCAACTCGCCGAGCGAGGCGTCATCGCCGATTTGACCAATACGAACGGCATTGACGCTGACGCCAACCTGGCCCATCTCTGATCGGATGGTGTCTGTACTCGATGACTCTTGCTGCGATCGCTGCTGCACATAGTCGAGGGCTTTCACGTTCTCGGCGTTGTTGCGGAAGATCGCTCGCACGACTGAGGCGAGATACCGCTGCAACTTGGCGTCATCACCGCCAAACTCGGCCACGACCTGCGGCGCGTCGGTTGGATTGATACGGAACTCAACGCGGACATCGACCGGAAAGGTAAAGCCGTCGGATGTTCGTACTTCGATTTCTCGCCCATCCGTACCCTGTGCGGCCGCAGGCCCGATGCCGTAGCGGATGATCTGCTGCTCGGTTGAGAGCAGTGTGACCTCATAGGCCTTGGTATTGAGGTAGAGCTTGTCGGGGTACAGCGGCTCTTTCCAGATGCCGCGCTGGCCCTTTTCGACGACACTCGCAACTTGGCCGTCGGCGGCAGTTGACGACTCACCGACATTGGACTTGATCACACCGACCATGGCCTTGGGGATATTGGTTGCGTCGGTCAGATCGACTTTGAACAGCCGCGTATTGAGTCGATAGTTGCCCGGTTTCAGCACCGATGCTTGTGGACCGCGATTGCCGTTGCCTGCGACAAGGAAGTGCTCGGCGCGAAGCATGTCGGCTGGCTGATCCCATTCGGCGGCGAAGGCTTGTCCCTGCGGGAGCGGCACTCCATCAACGGCCGTGATGAGTCCGACTTGTTCACTGGACACTGTGACGATCGGTTCGATTTCGATGTCATAGAGCCCGGGCCAAAGCCAGAAGTGCCAACCCGGCCCGAGGATGTGTGCCTGCGGCCCTTTTTCGTTGTTGGTGGCGATGATTGTGCCCGAGGGTAATTCGTCCCCGAAGTGTTTGATGACGACTCCGACCTCATCCTCTGCCACGTGCCTGATCGAACTGAACAGCACGAACAGGAACAGCACAACAAGGGCCGCAATGGCCCCCCCGATCTTGACCACAGGATTCGGTGAGGAGAATGCCCACCCAAAGAGTCCGATCGCAGCGACAAGTCCCACAAGCAGCAGCAGCATGGCCATGACTCAACCTCCTCTGATTCCGAACCGCCCCACAGGATACTAGGGATTCCATTCGAGCAGATTTTCTCAGTGGGGCGTAGCGGAATGAGGGCGCCCGGCTTCCGAGTAGTTCATTTGGACAAAAAAGAGGCGGAAGCCGGCACGCGATCATTTCAGTCACTCGCTCCCATTCCGATGTTCAAAGCGTGACTCAAGTCTATGCCTCTCACGGCAGGCTCGGCGCCCAGTGCGGCCCCGTGGCTGCATCGGCCCAGCGTCGCATGTTGCCCATTGCCTCAAAGGGCTGGAGGTTTACATGGCCGTCCGGCGCGGCGACAACGATTCGGTGTCCGTTGCGAGGGGAGAGGAAGCCGCCCGTGGATTCAGGATCTGTGTGAGGCTCCGGGCTCACGAAGCGCCCGTTCTCGGTGATATCCCATCGCGGGCTGCTGCCGCCAGCGGCTGGTTTCCACGGGGGAGCAAGCCGCCAGTATCCCTGCACCGTTTGCTGGGCAGTGCCATCTTGGAAGGGGCCGCGGCTTGATGCGAAGGCGATGAGATCCGCTGGTCGGCGGACCCGGGCCAGCGCGTCGCTGAACAGCGGCTGCGCGCCGTCATCCTGACTCTGGATGAACTGCGTGAGTGTCCATATATCGCATGCGTCGGACTGACGACCACCGAGGAAGTCGGTGTTGAGTCCGAAGGATGGATGGAGTGTGGTCAGGTACACACCTGTTGCCGGGTCCGATGCGTTCTGCAGGTTCCGTTCCCAAAAGCCTCGCTGGTCATTCACCCAGAGCGATGCGACCGGATCATCCAGATATGGGATGAGCTGCCAGATCCATCGCCTGCGGGCGATCTCGGGAATTGGTGTCCCATTGAAGACGACCGGTGATTCGGAGGCTGGTAGCGGGGCCGCGAGATCGAGTTGCCCTGGCAGCAGTTGGCCGCTGTGCTCCAAACTCCATTGCCGCCAGCCGGCGATCAGACCTCGAGCCGCCGCTCGCTCGTGGGTGGTGGAGGCTGAGGATGAGAGCGAGTTCACCGCTGGCAGAATGATGCCCGCCAAGATGCCGAGCACAGCAATGACCACCAGCATTTCGACGATGGTGAAGGCGGTTCGACGCATCAGAGAACTCCATGACGAAGGGGTATGAGGCAGAAAAAGGACAAGTCTATCCAAAAACCTATTGTAGTTGCAAGTCAGTCGCAATAAGATTTCGCCTTCTTTCATCTCTTGGAGCCATTCTGATGTTCAGCCTCCTCCTGCTCACTGCCACTGCCCATTCAGTCGAGATCGTGCTGCCAAGCCCGGACTTCGACCGGTGGAATTACGGCTTCAATACGGCTCCTGGATCACGGGGTGTTGGTTCTACCTTTAGCGCTTACCAGAGTGGCTACTCATTCGATGATCGGGATGGACAGGTGCTGCTCGGCTTTATCACTGGAAGCGATGTGGAAGTCGGCCTTCCGCCACATTCCTATCGCGTCAGTGGGTGCGTCTTGGAACTCTCCATCTCGTCGGCCGACATCCCCTATGACCCATCGACAGACCTTCGGGAAACGTACGAGCCCGACGGTCCATCGGATGGAGATACCGGCCGGCCGACGCATCTGAGTGGTGTTGAGTTCCGGAATGGTTGGACACCGTGGTCCTTCGGAGAGGATGGAGCATTCGGTGATGTTTGGAATCCGGGCGTTCGGAACTGTTACCCGATTGACTTTGATGATGAGGGCGGATCGCGGGATATCTCCAACAACCTCACGACCGGGTTTGACCCGAACACGTGGGCAACTGGAGTCGCTGAAGGGGTGCAGGCAGGCGATCTGATTCCGGCGTACACACCACTTCGATTTACCGTGTCAGTCGATGACCCAGATGTACAGTGTTATCTGCGGCGAGCTCTCTCCGAGGGTCTTATTGACTTTATGGTCACCTCCCTGCATCCCGCGTCCGAGCCCGGATCCGGTGGGGAGAACAACTATCCGGACTGGATTCTCAAGGAGAACACGCTGGTCGAACTCGGCGTGGCGTCGCCTGCATCGCTCACCCTGAGTGTCATCATCGAGCCGCCCAGTGGTGTGGCCGGTGATGTGACGGGCGATGGCGTGGTGGATGTCGAAGACCTGCTTGCAACCCTCGAAGCTTTTGGCCGATGCCCATGTTGCCCGGCCGACTTGAATGATTCTGGAACCGTTGACGTTGATGACCTGCTGTCGGTCATCGGCGGATGGAGCGGTTGACGTGCCAAAAAATCTGAAGCCCATGTCGGCTCAATGAGGAGAGATAAAATGTTTCAATTGCGAACCGTTGTCCTGACCAGCCTGTTGTGCGCGGGCCCTGCTGTGGGCGACTTCCTCGTCGAGGACGCGCCGACTTGGCGTGGCGACGCGGACACCAGTTGGTATCACTGGGAAAGTTTTTCGTCAGCGTCAATGGAGACCGGCCCCAACTTTCCGACCAACGAGCAGTTCCCCAGTGGCGAGGCACTGCTGTTCAACTTCGGTGATGAGGCGGTTGTCAGCGGAGATGGCAACATCTATGGATTCGGCGGACCGCTCAACATCCATGCCTATGCCTACGCATCAGCGGATGTGCAGCAGGTGGTCGCCAACATCTCGATGCACGG
>DOVP01000255.1 GCA_003520025.1 Phycisphaerales bacterium | reverse complement strand
ACGACGATCGAGATTACGGAGGAGGCGGACCATCCGGAGCAACAGACGAAGCAGGACCGGGATAGCCACTGCAAGCCCCATGATGAGAAAGATCAAACGACGAACGAGATTACGGAGGAGATTCATCATGGGTCAGTCCGCCGATCCAAGGTATGAGCGGTCAACGCCGAGGATGACCTTGAGTGAGGTAGACACGATGCCCAACGCAATGCCGATCATGATGGCCCGGTTACCGGCCTTCTGTGGCACGTTGAGGATCACCTGCGTGAGGTTCTCAAGCCGCAGTCCGTTGAGAAGTTGATACCACCAGCCACCGATGTACTCCACTGTCTCCTTCGCCAGTGGCTTGTGATCAACGCTCATGTACTCGTAGGGCACGCCATTGACGACAATATCCTTCAGGGCAACCCCCGCCTCAGCCTGCATGCTGACCGCAAGCGTGAAATCCCTGATGGAATCGACACGGACGAGTCCGGCCTGGATCAACGCCTGCTGGTCGACCCCGAGGCTGGCATACGGCACGCCACTCCCCACCACGACATCCTTCAGCAGCACGCCGTCGTCCAACTGCGTCACCACCGTCGTCACCAAATGTGCAGTCGACTCCGGCAACGTCGCCAGATATGGCGCAAGATGCTGGAGCTCATTCACCCAGTACTCGATCTTCGGCAGAAAGTCGGTCAGCCAGTAGCCCGCATATACCTGTCCAAGCAACACGATGAAAGCGGTACCGAGTAGAAGCGTTGCCTCGACGTTCTTGGCGCGGAAGGCGCGGAAAGCAGCCGAAGCGATGTAGAACGCAAGCATCGCGAACATCGTCGCCGTAAGCGGCACGAGTCCGAATTGGTAGATCCACCAGAACGGCGAACCTTCCTGCACAACCGGTGCCGTCCATGCGTTGTCTGGCGAGGACGGCGTTGGCATGGCGCCGATCTTGAACAGACCAATGATGAGCGTCGCGAAGAAGGCCGTCAGCGTGATACCCGCATAGCCCCAGCCTGGCTGCTTGTTGGAGATCTTGGCGAGATTCAGCAGCAGCAGGTTGCCCGCACCGAGCACCATCGCGGCGGCCGCGAGGATGATGAACATCTCCATCGCCTCGGCTCCCCACTGTTCCGTATACGGAATGAAGTAGGTGGCAATCATCAGCACACCGACGAGGGCCGCGATGAAGAGTGGGATGGTTCGTTTGGCGATCATGAATCACCTCCTCCGCCATGTGGCTGCTGAGAAAGTGATTCGAGTTCGGCGGCTATATCCGCATCAATGACCCGCACCTTGTCTTCGTTCGGCACAAGTCCTTCGTCGCCGAGGATGTTGTCCTCGATGTACAACTTCGCGATCCTGCCACCCCGCCATGTATCGATGGTCACGGCAAGCGTGGCAAGCGTGCACCCGACGACCAGGAGACCGGCCGCAATGATCTTGCCGATGTCCTGTCCCTTGAGCGATCCGAGTTGTTCTGGATCGTTGGAAAGATAGGCCGACGCCGCGAAGAACTCTTCGCCGATCAGCGTGTAATCGCAGGCCGCCACGAAGAACGGCAACTGCGACGGCATGGCCGTACCGGCCACCTGAATGGCGCCGATCGAGTTGGCCGTCTCGGCGAGAATGAGCGACTCGGCGTAGAACGCGCCCATGTAGAAACAGGCCGCCGGTTGCTCCCGGACCATCACGCCCTGCACACCGGCCGTATAACCGAACTGTTCGTCGGTGAGGTAGTAGATGTTGTCCTCGTTGTAGGCGTCTGGGCGGCCTTCCCCGAGGTACGCGGCCTCGACGGTTTCGCGGGCGGTGGTCATCACCAGCGAGCGGGCCGTTGGCACCTTGAGTTGCGCGTCGTACTGGGCCGCCGTCTTGGCGACGTTGGCCAGAACCGTAATGCCGGCCACCGTCTGAATATCGTTGATGTCGAGGATGCCCGGCACGAACAGGACGGGCTTGCCCATCTCGGTTGCCCGGCCGACCGCCTCGCTGACCGCTTCAAGGCCAGCGATGGGTCGCACCTTGATTTCGCCACCACGCTTGGCGTACCACACAAAGCCGATGATCACGGAGCTGATCGTGAGCATGATGATCAGGAACCAGAACTTGCCTTCGTTGAAGTACTCCATCTGAGCCGTTACAGCCATGCCTGCCACGGCAAGCGGGGAGAACGTGTCGCCGGGGCCGGTCGCGGCCACTGCGTAGAGGTAACTCGTTCCAGCCTCGACGTTCTCGTCGACGAACTCGGTTCGGCCGTAGGACACCGAGCCGATCGGTTGGATGTTCCCGAACTCGAAATTGGCAGGGAAACCGATTTCGGAGGCATTGGCCGCCTGCTCACCGATACTTTCGAGCCCATCGCCGGTTTGCGCGACGATTCGGAAGATCGCGTATCCCTCAAGCGCCCGCGCCCCGGACGCATCGTTCAGTTCATCCAGCGAAGCCTTCCACTTGACCAGCATCTGCGTGCCGACATCGTTCGGCACATCTTCAACCGTCACATCGGTCGGCGGTGCCAGAGTGATGTCGGCCGCGAACGACTGTGTCGTCCACGCCACCATCACGGCCAGAACCAAGCCCACGGCGTATTTCATGCCGGTCATTCCCATATCAGTTCCACATTCGCCCGCGGCACGATTGCCGTTTCACCGGAGGGGAACTTCACCTCCAGCACGCGGGCCTTTGATCCAGAGCCAAGCACATGCGGTTCGGCTGGAAGTGCTGACACTTCACCGATCATTCCGAACCACGGGTCGCGAATGACTCGCAGGGTCCGGCCAATGGCAAGTTCGCCGGTCTCCGAGTCGCGGTCGTGCGTGTCGGCGGGAACTTGAGCAAGCGGAATAATGAGTTCGGGTCGCATGACACCTGCTCGAATCTGCGTAGCACCGTTGACCGATGCATCCTGACCTACATAATCCTTGAGCATTGCAAAGGTCCGATCAGCCATGGCGATGTCGCCGAAGCCTTCGGTGACGATCACCGTGATGCCGAGATCTTCGCGGCCCGTGATCGCGACGCCGAGATCGTAACCAAGAAGGTTCTTGAGATCCTGATCGTCGATGCCACCGGAGATGATCGCCGCAGCGCCGACACTCTGAGCCTTCTTGATCGCAGCCACGGTCATGCGGGCGCCACCGATGATGACGGCGTCCGTCATGTCTTCGCTGATGCAATCGGGGGTCAACTCCTGCTCATGCGAGTCGCAGGCCATGACAATGCGGCCATGGGTCTCGCCGCCCACACCGAAGATGCCCTGCACATAGGCGACGTCGGCCTCGATTTCACACCCCTCGTGTTCGCGCACGGCCACGACCTCGCCGCCCATGTACGCCCGTACCTGCACTGGCAGCGGAGCACCGCGGATGATGACCTGGCCTGTCACCGGAGAGACCGTCTCGACGGTGCCCTCATAGCGGCTGTGCACAATCGTTCGGAACATCCCGAACATGCCCTTGCTCTGCGCGAGCGGCTCGTCCAGAGCGATCAGATCGCCTTCCTTCTTGAGCATGCAGTCAATGACATCCTTGGGTGGCAGTGACATCATGTTCGAGAGGTTGATGGGGTTGACATCGCCGGGCAACGCGGTCTCGGCCACGATGTCATCAGCCACCACGCGATCGCCAACGGCGACCTTGACGTCACCCTCGATCGGAAGCCGCCGAATGCAGCGGTGCTTCTTGTGACGAGTAACGAGCAGTCCAGGTGTATAGGCCTTGGCCATCGTATGTCCACGCCGCTCAGACGGCGACCGGCTCCTTCTCTTCGGCATACACGTCGAGAGAGTCGAGCCAGCCCTGTACGGTCTTCTGGCAGGCAGCCCGATCTTCGGGCAGAACGAGCGGCCGGCCACGGCCATCGAGGATGAGCCCGACGGTTCCGCCGCGAACCTCACGCTCGAGTTTCTTGCCGGGCCCGGCGCCGAGGTCGATGCCGCGGGCCGGAGTCAGCGTGATCGTGGCACGATCGTCCATGCCCATCTCGATGAGTTTGAGTTCTCCGCCGCCGATTTCGCCCGACTCGGTGCAGTCACCACTCAGTTCGTATTTGAAGCAGATCTTGCCTGGCTTGGGCGTGCCCTTGGCGCACACGCATGTGCCGAGATAGACCAGGCAGTCGCGTTCGAAGACCTGCTCGGCCGCCTTCGGGTGCACGCTTGCGAGCACACCGAGGTGTGGCATCATGAAGATGGAATCCTTCGCGAGCATGGTGACACCCTCGGGTTCGAAGGCGTCGATGAGCAGCATGGCCGTCTGGTGCATCCGTGGCGCGTGGCTGAGCACCCCTCCCGATGCAACCAGCAGGTTGAGTTTCATGTTGTCGACGATGGTCATCCCGCCGGTCTGTTGGCTGAAAGTGTCGCCGACGGTCCGCTGCTGCTGCACACCCTTGAGGGTCGTGGCGAATTCCTTGTGCTGCTTGTATGCAAGCCGCAACGCCTCACGGGCGACGGCCTGCTCGAACATGAGTGCCTCGCGGGTCTGGGGAATGGTCGTCGGGCGGATCATCTTGTTCTTGACGTGGTTGCGAAGTTCCCGCTCGTCCATGTCGAAGGGGACCCATCGCAGCACGTTGGGCATGGTCGCTTCGGCGCAGACATTCGAGATCGAATAGGACATGCCGAGATTGGCGCTGACCGTTCGGTTGAACGTCTCGTCGAAGACGCTGAACACATCCGTCGTCGCGCCGCCGATGTCGACACCGACGACGTTGATGCCCTGCAGTCGCGCCACGGTCTGGAGAATATCCCCCACCGCCCCCGGAGTCGGCATGATCGGGGCGCCGGTCCAGTCCATGAGCTGCTCGTAGCCGGGCGCTTGCGCCATGACGTGCTCAAGAAAGATGTCGTGAATCTTGTCGCGGGCCGGGCCGAGATTCTCCCGCTCCAGCACCGGACGAAGATTATCGACAATCTGCAGATCGAAGCCTTCTTCGTTGAACACGGAGGAAATGGCGTCGCGTGCTTCCTTGTTGCCCGCGTAAATGATCGGCATTTCGTAACTGCTGCCGAAGCGAGGCTGCGGTTTGGCGGGCGCGACCAGTTCGGCGATCTGCACGACCTTGTCGGTCGTTCCGCCGTCGGTGCCGCCGGAGATCAAGATCATGTCTGGCCGCAGATCGCGGATACGCTGAATCTGGTCATGTGGCCGACGGCCGTCGTTGGCGGCAATCACGTCCATGACAATCGAACCGGCGCCAAGCGCGGCCCGTTTGGCGCTGGCCGCGGTCATCTCGGCAATCACGCCAGCGACCATCATCTGCAGGCCACCTCCGGCGGACGAAGTCGAAATGTAGATGTCGCAGCCTTCGCTATCGGTTGCGGGCGAAATGATGTGGCCGTCATCGTCGACGAGGCGTCGACCGGCCAACTCACCGATTTCACTGACGCTGTTGAGTACACCCGCCGTCACATTGGCGAAGGGCTTCTCGACCGTCGTGGGTGCTTCGCCACGCTGTGTCTGCCGGTATTCGCCATCGATGTACTCGATGAGAATGGCTTTGGTCGTCGTGCTGCCACAATCGGTGGCGAGAATGACCTTGATCTGTTCAGGATCAATCTGGGACATCGGATGATCCGTCGCCGCCGTCCGCATGGGCGGACGAGGCGTCTGGGGCTCCTTCTGGGTCTTCCGCGTCGGGGCCGATCTGGCTCCAATGCTCCAAGCGGCGGCAAAGGTACTCGACCGAGCCTCGCTGCTCAAGAAAAGTGGCGAACTCCTTGATTGCTTCGGTGTCCAGAACGACCGAAATAATGGGCCGGAAGAAGTGAATGGCCTGCGAGGCCACGAAGTTCAGCGGCCGCCCCATCTCGAGCGCCATCAGCGCCGGCGTCGTCATATTCCGCCGAACGACCGCCTTGGCCACCTTGTCCACGATCTCCACAATCCGCTCCGTCGGCTCGGCGGCCCCCGGCTTGTCCACCGCAAACGCGTTGCGAAACTCGTCTTGCCAGGTCACGGGTTCGACCCGACGGGTGATGTATTTTCTTGTTCAGGAGCATCTTGCATGTCAGCATTCTCGCAACCAGTTGTCCCACAAGAAGATACATCGCCCGGCGAGTCAATGGCCGCATCGATACGCGAAATGACCTCGCTGCCGTGGCGACCGAAGAGGAGGCTGATGCCGGCCGTGTCGAAGATGCCGCCTCGCAGCCTCGGCGAGACGTAGCCGCCCTCCTGATCGTGGCGGAACTGCTTG
>DOVP01000159.1:5125-5600 GCA_003520025.1 Phycisphaerales bacterium | reverse complement strand
GGGCCGTAGCTCAGTTGGGAGAGCGCCTGCATGGCATGCAGGAGGTGGTCGGTTCAAGCCCGATCGGCTCCATTCATGAAGAAACGCCGCCCAAACGCGGCGTTTTTTACTGGGGGATGCGGCCGACGTTGTTACCCGTCGATCGCTCCGAGCATGGCGTCCACACTCTTCTTTGCATCACCGAAAAGCATCCGCGTGTTGTCATTGAAGAACAGGGGGTTCTCGACGCCCGCGTATCCGGTCGCCATGCCACGTTTCATCACGACGACGAGTTTGCTTTTCCAGACTTGCAGTACCGGCATGCCGGCGATGGGGCTGGTGGGATCGTTTTCGGCGCCAGGATTGACGATGTCGTTGGCGCCGATGACCAACACCACATCGGCCTCGGGCAGATCCTCGTTGATCTCATCCATTTCGAGCACGATGTCGTAGGGGATGCCCGCTTCGGCGAGCAGGACGTTCATGTGGCCGGGCA
>DOVP01000159.1:0-4818 GCA_003520025.1 Phycisphaerales bacterium | reverse complement strand
GCAGGACGTTCATGTGGCCGGGCAGCCGCCCTGCAACCGGGTGGATGGCGAAGCGAACATCGACGCCGTCGTTGCGGAGCCGCTTGGTCAAATCAGCAAGCGCGTGCTGGGCCTGCGCGACGGCCATTCCGTAGCCAGGCACGATGACGACCGATTTGGCGGCCTGCATGTGATCCACAGTGTCATCGGCCGAGATTTCGATCACTTCGCCCTGCGGGCCGTCGCCACTGGAGATGGTGGTGCCCTCAGCGGTTCCAAATCCGCCGAGAATGACGCTCACGAACGAGCGGTTCATGCCGCGGCACATGATGATCGAGAGAATGGCGCCGCTGCTGCCGACGAGCGCGCCCGTGATGATGAGCAGATCGTTGCCGAGCATGAACCCGGCGGCGGCCGCCGCCCAGCCCGAGTAGGAGTTCAGCATCGACACGACGACAGGCATGTCGGCGCCGCCGATCGCCATCACCATGTGAATGCCCAGCAGACCCGTGAGTACGGTGGCGGCGATGAGAAGAAGCACGCCGAAGCCATCGATAATGACGGCGTTGCCTGCGACATCGACTGCCGCATCCACGAACCAGATTCCAAGCAGTATCGTGATGATCACCGCCAGGAGATTCAGCATGTGCCGTCCTGGAATCATGAGCGGTTTGCCCGAGATGCTCCCGTGCAGTTTCAGTCCGGCCACAATCGATCCGGTCAACGTGATCGCGCCCACGCAGATGCCGATGTACACCTCGATCTCATGGACGATTGCGGCGGATGTTGTCATGCCTTTGTGCGGATCGAGGAAACTCGCGAACCCGACCAGCACCGCAGCGGCGCCCACGAAGGAGTGCAGCAGGGCGACGAGCTGCGGCATCTCGGTCATCTGCACGCGAACCGCCAAGGCGCCGCCGACAAGGGCGGCTGGAATGATGGCGATGGCGAGCCACCCGTACAGGGTGACGTCCGGGCCGAGAATCGCCGCGACCAGCGCGATGCCCATGCCGATGATGCCGTACCACGTACCACGAGAAGCCGTCTCTTGCTTGGAGAGTCCGGCGAGGCTGAGTATGAACAGCACGGCCGCCACGAGGTAGGCGATGGTCACGAGCGAGTTGCCACCCTCGTGTCCACCGGGGATGGCCGGGGGGGTCGCCACAGCAGCGATCATGGTGTCGATGATCCGGTACACGAATCTATCTCCTGAACATCGCAAGCATGCGGCGGGTGACGAGGAATCCACCAGCGATATTGATCGTGGCGAAGAAGACGGCGAGCAGCCCGAGCACGATGGCGCTCGTGGCGGCATTGGATGACAAGTGCAGCAAGCCACCGAGAATGATGATGCCGCTGATTGCGTTGGTCACGCTCATCAGCGGCGTGTGCAGGGCGGGCGTGACGGCCCACACAACCTGCCAGCCGACGAAACAAGCCATCACGAAGACCGTGAAGTGCATGGCAAAGTCGGCTGGAGCCCAGAGGCCGATGATCAGCAGAAGCAGTAGCCCGGCCACCAGACCCACGGCGGTCGCCAACCCTTGGCCGCGTGCAGGCTTTGATTCGGACATAAGCGGATCGGCCGAGACGGACTCGGATTCGGGCCGCTTGCCGAAATCTTTCGCGTAGTCCGCCTTGATCGTGGGCTCGGCGGGCTTGGGCGGAGGCCACGTGACTTCCCCGTTGTTGGTGATCAGGGCCCCCCGGACAATTTCGTTCTCGGTATCGACGGTGAATGCCTCGCCGCCGCCCATCTCTTCGAGCATGGCGGCAAGCGCGTTACCGTAGAGCCGACTCGAGAGCGAGGGCATCCGTCCGGGAAGGTCTGTGTAGCCGACGATCGAGACGCCGTGGTGCACGATCAACTCGCCGGGCACGGTCAATGCGCAGTTGCCGCCACGCTCAGCCGCGAGATCGACGATGACCGAACCTTCCTTCATGGTTTCGACCATGCCGGAAGTAATGAGCACCGGCGCATCGCGGCCGGGAATCATTGCCGTCGTGATGATGATGTCCACTTCGATCGCCTGCTCGGCGAAGAGTTTCATCTCCGCTTCGAGGAAGGATTCGCTCATGACCTTGGCATAGCCACCCTCGCCCTCGCCGCTTTCCTCGAAATCGAGCACCAGGAATTCAGCGCCGAGGCTCTCGACCTGTTCCTTGACGGCCAGCCGCGTGTCGAAGCCGCGAACAATGGCGCCGAGGCCCCGTGCCGTCGTCATTGCCGCGAGTCCCGCAACACCACCGCCGATGACCAGTACCTTTGCAGGTTCGACGCGTCCGACCGCTGTCATTTGCCCGGCGAAGAAGCGGCCGAAGAGGTGCGCGGCCTCGATGACGGCGCGGTATCCGGCGATGTTGGCCAGTGCGCTCAGGACATCGAGTTTCTGAGCACGGCTGATGCGCGGGACGCAGTCCATGGCGACCGTCGTCACGCCGCGGGCAGCGAGTTCGGCGATGAGTACTTCCTGATTGGCAGGCCAGATCAACCCGATCAAGATCTGCCCTTCGCGGAGCATCGCGACTTCACCCTCGGTGGGCGGGTTGACTTTCAGGATGATGTCGGATTGTTCGAAGACTTCGGCCGCCCTCTTGATGACACTGGCGCCGGCCTCCATGTACTTCGCATCACCGGCCTCTGCCTTGACTCCGGCGCCGGTCTCGACCAGTACCTCAAAGCCCATTTTTCGAAGCCGCTTAATGGATCGTGGTACGACCGCGACGCGCCGCTCCTCGCCGGTGACCTCGCGGGGAATGCCGAGTTTCATGGTGGGCGGTCTCGCTGTCAGGAGGGGGTGGGAGGGGCTGCGGGGCGGCGATGATAGTGATTTCGCCACCTCGCTGTGGGGGAGTTGGAAGGTGGGAGTCGAGGAAAAAAACGCGGATTTATTGTGGTTTTTGTAACACGTGCCGATCTCGCTTGACGCATGTACTTCCGAAGGGGGATGTGTCCGTAGGGATCCGAGCCCGTAAGGGGGCCGTTGGATTTCAGGGGTGCTTCCCTAGGGGGGCCCTTCCCGCCGATCGCTCCTTCGTGGGGGGGCGGCGGAGGGGGCGGAGGGGGCGTGAGCGCGACCAGGCACGCCACTTGGACTTTGTCAGGCAATTGCCGATCTGGCCCTTCTCCTCTCTCGGATCAGGTTGGTTCCCGACGTGCCGCAGTGGGTATGAGATCCACTGCGGCACGTTGTGTTCAAAGTCGCCTCTTGGGCCTCGTGGCGGCGTGATGTATCCTGAGGCCCTTATAGATAGGAGGCGGCCATGATTCGAGCGTGGGATGTGATCGGCGGGGCGTTGGCTGCGGCCACCGTGTCGATGGCGATGGCTCACGACCACGAGCCGGCCTGGGCCGAGGCGAAGCCCGGGATCTTCCTCGACCTTTCCGGTCCCATCGCCGTTCGGGGCGATGCCGCTCCATGGGTCGTGGTGCACATCCTGAATGTGTCCGATCAGGACGCAGATCTGCTCCGTGTCGAGTTGCTGGAAGATGGCGAGATCGTTGTTGCCGACGAGCATCACGCGGTGCTCGCGGGCGTAGGTCCTGCGATCCTGACGTGGAAGCAGGCCGAGCAGGCGCTTGAGGGGATGACATTGGAGCGGTCGATCATGCTCGACCTGATGTTTCAGCAGGCCCGCGCCAGTGAGATCGTGGCTGTCGGGCTGGTGAGCCGGCGGCTGGACCCGCCCGCAGTGGAATGCGGTGATTACGTGGTGCGAGTCGTGACAGCGGTGGATGGCGAACAGTCTGTGCGAGAGCAGCAGGTCCAACTGAAACGATCACCGTCCCTTCCCACCGGCTTGGCAACGGCCGAGCAGTTCATCTTGGATTCTGATGGTGCGTGGCATCGATCAGGCGAAGGAGTTCCGCCTCGCGGCGAGGTCTGGCTCGCGGGCGACCAACACCTGCACACCACTTGGTCGCTCGATGCGCATGTACTTGACGGCACCGAAGAAGGCCCCGCCGCCTATGCCGATGCCGCCCGCGCGATCGGCCTCGATTGGATCATGATTACCGACCATTCCAACATTCATGCGTGGTGGTTCGGCGAATGGTTCTTCACGCCTGAGCAGCACGAGATCGCCCGGCAGGAAGCGGCGAACTACCGCGACTCGGAACTCTGGCCGGTGCTGTACAGCCAGGAGATGGGCCTGGGGCAGACGGGGTTCTGGGATCTGCCCTCGCACATGCTCGTCTATCCGCTCGACACTTTCGATGCGCCGTATCTGGAGAACCCATCCTCGGGCCTCGTGTTCGGTCATGCCGAGTGTGAGGGGGAGCAGACCATCATCGATCGCATCAATGCCAATGGCTGCTACGGGTTCATCGCCCACGCCTATGAAGAAGGCACCTTGACTTTCGCGCAGTGGGACTGGGGAAACGGGGCGGTCGGATGGGCCGGTCTGGAAATCTGGTCCAATGCCGAGGGGATCTTTCAGGAGACCGATCTGTCCGCGGTCAACAAGTGGCATGAACTGCTCCAAGACATCACGCCGCCGTCCGGGGGCGAACTGGCGGAGCGACCCGGCTTCCCGACGCGCTTCCCGGTTGGCATCGGCAACAGTGATGCCCACCAAGTCGGGCACATCGGCGGGGTCTTCACGTACTCGCCGCTTGAGATAGTCGTTCCCTCTACGCTGCGGGAGGCTTTCCTGTCGGGCCGCTGCGTGGCCTCGGATGGCCCGCTCGTGACGCTTGAGTGCAACACCGCCGGCATCGGCGATGTCGCCATTCTGCCGGATGGCCGTGGACGCGCGATCGTGCGTCTGGAAACGACCAGCGAGTTCGGTACGGTCGATCAGTACACCTTTGTGCTCGAGAAGGATGGGCAGACGCTC
>DOVP01000144.1 GCA_003520025.1 Phycisphaerales bacterium | reverse complement strand
CCCGCACAGGTGATCCCATATCCACTGCGAGGTCACCGCGAGTTCCGGGTACTCCTCGCGAACCGACGCGACCCACTCCATCGCGCCCAGCCATGGGCCGCCGACCTTCACGCCGCTCGTCGCTGCGCGGATTGCCGGTTCCAGACATGACTTCCACGGCAGTACGCCCCAACGCTCATGAGCCGCCCACAACCCGGCGACTGTCCCCGGCACGCCGACCGCTCCGCCACCGTAGCGGCTCGCCGTCGAGGGACGGTCCACATACCAATCGGCTGTCATGCCAGCGGGCGCCGCTTCGCGATAGTCCAACGCCGCGGCCGTGCCATCGGGCAACACCACCACCATGAATCCGCCACCGCCGAGTCCGCAACTGAACGGATCCGTCACGGCCAGCGTGAAACTCGTCGCCACAGCCGCGTCGATCGCATTGCCTCCCCGCCGCAGCATCTCGACCCCGGCTTCGGACGCCACGGCATGATCGGCCGCGACCGCTCCACGGAAGTACGACTCGTTGACCTTCGTCGCAGAACATCCGGCACCGAACAGAATGACCGCCAGCAACGCCCACTTCATACAAGGTGCGTCCGTACAAAGTCCACGCCTGCCCGAATCTCGCCGACGGGGTTATCGCCGCCCTCTCGCTCGATGATGGCATCAACTTCACGCGGCAGGTCTCTGGCCAACTGGAAGAATGCATTCCAATCCACATCACCCTGGCCAAGTGGTGTCTCGGTACCCCACCGACCTTCCCTCGCTGATGCCAACGCATCCTTGAGGTGTACCTGCACGATGTGCGGCGAGAGCATCTCCATCGCTTCGATTGGATCGCCCGCGCCATACAACACCATATTGGCCGGATCGAAGTTGACACCGACCCGCTCACGATCCACCTCAGCCAGCACACCGAGCAGCACCTCGGCCGATTCCTGTCCGGTCTCCAGCGCTAGGCACAACCCCTCCCCGGCGAAAATATCAGCGAGTGTCTGAAGCCGCCCAATCATGACCGCTCGCTCGGGGTCGGCGGCACTCTCCGGAATGAACCCCGCATGCATCGTGATCATGCCGATACCCCCATTCTCGGCGATGACCGCGATAGATCGCGCCATGGCCTCGTTGGCCGACCATGTTCCGTCGGGGCGGATCCCACCGGTCTTGGCGATCGTCTCCAGTGTGGAGTAGTCCTCCCCGATAGGAGCCATCATGCCACTCAGCAGCGTGATATCGGCCTCGATCAGCCGCGGAACAAGAGTCGCCCAGCCTGCCAGATCCGTCACGACCGGGCTGAGGCCCAGTTGAACAGCGTCCAAGCCGGTGGCATGGATCAAACGAACCAAATCGGCGGGATTATCCGGACCAAGACTCCATGAGCAGGTTCCAAGGCGAGCAAGCGGCATGGTGGGACTTCCTGTTTCTGGCGGGAACCGTGGGGCGGAGAATCTTCGCAGGATCCCCATGGTGGCACGAACGGTCAACGGCTACCATACGTCCTCTTCCAACCCGCAGGATTTTTCTACCGACAGAGCTCCTGGACCCCCCCATGTCACTCACCTCATCCAACGCCGCTGGCATCCAAACCGTCACCGCCCCGAAAGGGCTGTGGCCGCGGCTTGAGGCTTTGCTGAGCCGGCTCAGCACGAGAAATAACTTCTGGCACCGGGTCTTCTCACTCATCTGGCTGCCCTATGCGTGGCGTTCCGGCATCTCGATGAGACGGCTGAGCACCGGCCGCTTTACTGCCATCCTGCCGTTCAAACGGGTCAACCGCAACTGGTACAACGCCATGGCCGGTGCCGCCCTGCTGGGCAACTCCGAGGTCGCTGGCGGCATGTTCCTGTTCTCTGAAGTCGGGACCGACTACATCGTCATCTGCAAGGACCTCAACTATCGCTTCCTCCGCCCATGTTGTGGACCGGCGGTCTATGACGTCGTCAACCCGGGAGGCCTCCACGAACACGTCACCGAGGCGAAGGAGAATGGCGCCGAGTTCAACATTGATCTCACGATGAACGTCTGCCAGATTCTGGGCAAACGAGACCATCCGCTCCGGGTCGGCCGCTGCAAGATGACCTTCCATTGCGCCCCGAAGGCTGCGGTGCGAAGCCGCAGCAGCAAAAAGGCTCGCAAGCGTCGGAAGATGACCGTCTGACCTTTCGTCGACGCGTATGACACATCCGCTCCGCACCATCGGCTGGGCCCTCTACGGCGCAGCAAGTTGGACGTGGTGCATCGGCCTGTTCCTGCCCGCGATTCTCATGCAGTGGTTTGGTTGGAGCGGGTTTCTACTGATCGCCATTCCGAATGTGCTCGGCGCGACCGCCATGGGACTGCTGCTGGGCTCACCAGACGCTTCCCGCGCCTTCTGCAAACGTCACCCACAGGCCATCGGCCTCTTCGTTTCACTGACAATTGCATTTCATCTGCTCTTCTTGTCGATTGTCGCGGTTTGGATCTTTCCTCCGGACATGGTCGGACCATGGAATTGGGTGCTGTTTCCTCTGATCTCACTGGCACTGGGACTCCTGCTCTCGCTGGCACCACGATCTTGGTGGCCGCTGCTGGGAACAATCGCCTTTGCCAGCGGTAGCATCGTTGTGGTATCCAACTGCGGCTGCGGGGATTCACTCGGCTGGTCGGGTACCAAACCACCCATCGAATTGGTATGGCTGGCACCGATTTTCATCATTGGGTTTCTGCTGTGTCCATGGCTTGATGCCCCGTTTCACCGGGTTCGCCAGGAAACCGAGGGGCCGCTTGGGTTCCTCGTGCTCGGCGGGGGATTCTTGTTCATGCTGCTCGTGACGGCTTCGTATTGGTGGCTCGGCGAGCGAACGGGAACAACCGTGGTACTGGCGTGGATCTTCGGGCAGTCCACCTTCACGATCGGGGCCAACCTGCGTGAGTTGCGGGACGGCGTGTTGACATCGAGCACGTTCATCGAGATTCCATGGCTGGCGCTCGTACTCGCCGCCGCCTTCATCATCGGCCTTCAACTCATCGACACATGGTCCGAAGTGATCGATCTGTACTTCAGATGGCTGGCTCTGTATGGACTGGTCTTCCCCGCAATCGTGCTGGCGTGGTGCCTGCGGAGCTCGCCCAAAGTCACGCTCAAGGGTCTGGTGAGGCTGATCATTTTGCTTGCCGTGGCGGCGGTGCTCGGGGAAATCGGGCTTCTTCACGAGCCAACCTGGGTCGCGGCAGTTGCAGCAATCCTGATTCTCTTCACACCGTGGATCACGAAGGGATCAAGTACCGCCCGAGGATGCACACCAACGAGTTGATATCCGTCAATGGCCCTGCCCCGTACCAGACCCCCACTACCCCCTGGCGCCGCAACACTTCTTGTACTTCTTGCCAGAGCCGCAGGGACACGGCTCGTTTCGACCGACGACCGCAGTTGAAGCCGCCGACGGCGAGGATTTCTTGGGACCACCGGTTCGTACGCGGCGTCCCTCACTTGCCGCTGCAGCGGCAGCGGCGACGGCGGTGCGATCTTGGGTCTGCTGCGGATCCTCCGCCACAGGTGGCGGTGACTTCGGCGTTTCGGGCTGCTGCTTTGGCTGCGGCGCCTGTCGAGGTCGCGCCTGCAAGCGAGCTTTGAAGACCAGATCGGTCACCTTGTCGCGGATCGATTCGAGCATCTCGTCGAAAAGATTGGCTCCTTCTCGCTTGAACTCGATCTTCGGGTCGCGCTGACTGAAACTGCGATAGCCAATCGACTCCCGCAACTGATCCATCTGGTGCAGATGCTCCTTCCAAGACGAATCGAGAATTTGAAGCAGAATCCACTGCTCCAGTTGCGATACTTCCACCCGCATCGTGCTGGCAATCCGCTCGGCGAGAGCGCCGCGTGGGTCACCAGCAAAGGCCGCTCGCTGCGCCTCTGTGAACGCTGCATTCATGGCATCTCGCAGCCAAGTATCGACCGTGTCCAGATCCTCGCCGATCTCGGCCAGAATCCGCCCGGCACGCTCGTCGATCTTCGCCTCATCCCAGGTTCTGGCAGCCTCGATAAGCAAGCGGCGAAGCTCCTGCGGATCCGTAGATGGCAGCGCCTCCATGGTCCAGCCGAGTTCGTATCGCGAGTTCGCCCACGTGCAGAACTGCCCGATCGCCTTGGCGGGATCCTGCTGCATCGTGGCATTGGTCATGTCGATCGCGAAGTCGATCGGGTAGCAGATCTCCCGCTCGCGGTACAACGCGGCAGCCGCCTCGATGATCACAGCAGTGGCCTCCTCGGCGTCGTGCGCGTCGAGCAACCGATCCACATCAAACTCAACACCGAATCGCGTTGATACCCACTTGGCCAGTTCACGCTTGGGGTAATCCTCAAGGAGGAAGGCATCAAGTGGGCCGAGGTCGACCTTCTCGATTGCTTCAGCAGCAGCGAGATCGAGTTCGTCCAGCAGATCCCGTCGCTCCTTGTCCATCAGGTCAGACCCGGTCAAATTCGTTCCGAAGTGTCCATTCATCCACTCCGCCAAACCCTGGTAATTGTCTCCCCCCTCGTCACGCCGAGCGATGGCGCCTTCGCCGAGGTCGATGTCCTCACTGAGAAACTCGCCGATCGAAACCCGCAGGATGGAGGTCGCCTCTTCGTGCGCCAACCGCCGAATGCCCTCGTGCAGATCCTCGCGATCATCGATCTTGAGCCGCGACGGCTCGATATTGACCGACATGTGCTCGCGTACCCACTCTGCGACACAGGTGGCTGGATACTGCGCGTCCATGAACCGCCACGCAGCATCGACCGATGCCTGCTGCAGATGATCGAAGATCAATTCCTTGATGTTGCGGCCTTCGAGAATGCGTTGCCGGGTTCCGTAGAATTCGTGCCGCTGGTGGTCCATCACTTCGTCGTATTCGAGAATGTTCTTGCGAATGAGGAAGTTCCGCTCCTCCACCTTCCGCTGGGCACGTCCGACGGCTTTGCTCAGCATCGGATGCTCGATGGCGTCGCCCTCCTTCATGCCGAGGCGGCTGAGCAGTTTCAGCGTGGTCGGGCCGGCGAACATCTTCATAAGCGGGTCTTCGAGACTCAGGAAGAAGCGGGACGAGCCACGATCGCCCTGACGACCAGAACGGCCACGCAACTGATTGTCGATGCGCCGCGACTCGTGCCGCTCTGTACCGACAACATGCAAGCCGCCGAGATCCTCGGCCGTGTCGTACAGCCGCAGGTGGTGCAGCGTGCAAGCGCCGCTGGCGTCCAAGGCTTCGAGCAACTGTTCGTTCTTCATCGACTTGGCCTTGGATTCCTTCCCGTAGCAGTGCTTCTCGTACCAATACTCAAGCAGTGTCCGCTGCACCTGCTCGTCGGACATCTCTTCGACCTGCTTGCGTGGCAGGCCAATTTCGCGAGCGGCGATGTGCCTCCAGCACTTGGCGACGATGGCCGGCTCGGGCATGTCGGCCGTCACATCCGCCGGGCAGATATCGCGCCGCTTCCAGTGGTCGAGCAGTTCGGAGGTCGTGAATGGCGTGAGTTTGATGTCTGTGCCGCGGCCAGCCATGTTGGTGGCGATCATCACGGCTCCGAGTTCGCCGGCGTGCTTGACGATCTCAGACTCCCGCTCGTGCTGCTCGGCATTGAGCACCTCATGCTTGATCGAGAACCGACGCTTGAGTTCGTCCGAGACATCCTTGGAGTTCTCTACGCTGGTCGTGCCGACCAGCACCGGGCGACCGACATCGTGAAAGCGGGCAATCTCCTCGATGATCGCATCCGACTTGTCTTTGATCGAGAGGTAGACAACGTCATTGTGGTCGCCGCGGATGACCGGGACGTTGGTGGGAATCACCACGACATCAAGTTTGTAGATTTCGTAGAACTCGGTCGCCTCGGTGTCGGCAGTGCCGGTCATGCCCGAGAGCCGCTCGTAGAGTTTGAAGAAGTTCTGGATCGTGATGGTCGCCATGGTCTGCGTCTCTTCCTTGATGGGGACGCCTTCCTTGGACTCGATGGCCTGATGCAGTCCGTCGGACCACTGCCGACCAACCATCTTGCGGCCGGTGTTCTGATCGACGATCACAATCGTCTGCTCGCCCTTGTCATCAGGTGCGACGATGTAGTCACGGTCACGCTGATACACCGTATGAGCCCGAATGCCCTGCTCCATCAGATGGGGCAGGTCAATATTGTCGCCCACATAGAAGGAACCGAGGCCTGACTCCTTCTGCGCTTCAGAAATGCCCTCGTGCGTAAGAGTCGCACGCTTCTTGTCGAGTTCGACTTCGTAGTACTGGAGATGCTTGTCGCGGGTGATCTCGAACGTGGGCAACTCGGCCTTGAACGCATCGAGCCGCTCCTTCATGGCTGGAATCTCGCTGCGATCCCGCACGTTGCGGATATCGCCTTCCAGACCGGAAATGTCGACGAGGCACTTCTGTACCCGCTCGTCGGCCGCATTCCACTCCGTCTGCTTCGAAAGCAGGTGCAGGGCCAGTCGATCGGCGAGTTCATATCTCGGCTGCGTGTCATGGGCCGGGCCGCTGATGATCAGCGGCGTACGCGCCTCGTCGATGAGCGTCGAGTCGACCTCGTCGACGATGGCGATCTGCCGATGACGCTGCACCTGCTCGGCGACAGACATCTTCATGTTGTCGCGAAGGTAGTCGAAACCAAACTCGCTGGTCATGCCGTACACGACATCGCAGTGGTACATGATCTGCTTGAGTTGCGGCGGCTGGCGATGCTGGGCATGAATGGCGCCCACCGTCATACCGAGCGCCCGAAAGAAGGGGAACATCCAGTCGCGGTCACGCTGCACGAGATACTCGTTGACCGTCACGAGATGCACCTGCTTGCCTTCGAGCATGGAGAGGTAGCAGGAAAGCGGTGCGACAATCGTCTTGCCTTCACCGGTCTTCATCTCGGCAATGCTGCCCTCGTACAGCACCATGCCACCGATGATCTGTACATCGAAGGGCCGGGCGCGGTACGGCGGACGTGACTCAGGCCAGACGGCGCGAACCGCCTCGTAGATCGGCAGCGGGATATCCATCCAGACCCAACCCGGCACCGCTTCGGTACATCCGAGCAGTTCACCCGTGGGTGGCTTGGGTTCCGCAGCTTCCATCGCCGCCTTGGTCTGGTCATACAGCGAACGCACTTCTCCGGTCAATACTGCCGGATCGAACTCTCCATCGGGATCGAAGATCGCGCGAATACCGACCGCCCTGTCCATCGCCTCCCTCGCCACGGCGAAGACCTCGGGAAGCATGTCGGTGGTCTTGGCGCCGTCCGCAATACGCTGCTTGAACTCGTCCGTCTTGGCCCGAAGTGCCTGATCGTCGAGTTGCCGAGTCTCGGCCTCAAGAGCCGAGACGCGATCTACGATGTTGAGATATCGTTTGACCAATCGCTCGTTGCGAGTGCCGAACACTTTGCGTGCAACGCTGGAAACGACGGGGAAAGCCATGGGAATCAACCTCTCGGGAGAACTGGTGTGATGTGGGATCCGGAATCTGTCTGTATCACCGCGAAACGGGCTCAGACGGCGGGTGGCGGAAGGTGCAACTTGGCGGGGCCAAGTCGGTCAGCCTCACGAACCCGCAACCGCCCCGCCCGCGGAGCAGGCATGGCACCGAGGGGAAGGCCGGACTGATCACCGCTCGCCGCGGCACCGCTCGCATCAACCCCGATCGAGACGACCATCGCGGGCGGCTCGTGACCGGCCGCGGCCCGCGGCTCGCCGGTCGGGTCGCCGAGCAACACACACAGCACCGCCAGAAGCGGGACCAGTGTGAGCATCAGCGAAATGGAACGGGCGCGAGGTTCGGACATAGGCAAGCCTGTAGTCTACCCTGCCCGCATCATCATGACCGACCAGACCATCCAACTCGACATCGACGATATCACCTGCGCCAGTTGCGTCGAGACCGCCCGCAAGGCCCTTCTGGCAAGCCCATTGGTGACCGATGCCAGCATCAGCGTCCAGACCGGCCGGGCCATTATTCATGGAACCATCGATCCCACCGAAGCCGCCCGGCTCGTGACCGCTGTGGGGTATCCGGCTACCCCCGCCGGCGAAGACCCCGCCTCGGCTGCTGAACTGCATGATCACATGGAGCATCTGGCCGCCAAGAAGGAGCGGCAGTGGCGGCGGCGAGCCCTCATTGGACTGGGGATGTGGATTCCCATGGCGATCCTGCACTGGGGCGGCGAGTCGATGGGCATCGCCGGGCCTTGGATCCCGTGGACGCTGGGCATCGCCGCCACAGCGGTCGTGGCGATCGTCGGGCCTGGTTTCTTCAGCTCCGCCTGGTCCGCCCTCAAGCATGGCGGCACCAACATGGACACGCTCATCAGCATCGGCGCGGTCACCGCCTGGGGCTACTCGGTCGTCCTCTTCGTCTTGGAACAAATGGGTATCGAACACGGCGAGCCGAGTTACTTCACCGAGGCCGCCGCTCTGCTCGGACTGATCAGCCTCGGACACTGGATGGAGGCACGCTCGTCGGCCAAGGCGGGGTCGGCCATTCGTGACCTCTTGGAACTCCAGCCCGACACGGCCGAGCAACTTGCAGAGGATGGCACGACCACCGAAGTGTCCGTTGCCGAAGTGCAACCGGGCATGCAACTGCTCGTGCGGCCCGGCGGACGCATTCCCGTCGACGGCACCGTGACCGAGGGCGAGTCCGAAGTCGATGAATCACTCATCACCGGCGAACCGATTCCGGTGCTGCGAAGCGTCGGCGACCCGGTCGTCTCCGGCTCGACCAATGCGCTCGGACGACTGGTCATCGTCGCCGATGTCGCCGGAAACGACTCGACCATCGCCCGGATCGCGCGGCTCGTCTCGGATACCCTCGGGAGCCGGGCCTCGATCCAACGAGTCGCCGACAAAGTCAGTTCCATCTTCGTGCCGGCCGTGCTGGCCGTGGCGGTGTTGACGATTACAGGGTGGACCATTCTGGCAGCCACCAGTGGTGACTGGAGCAACTTCTCAACCGGCATCATCGCCACCGTCACGGTACTGATCATCTCATGCCCGTGCGCCCTCGGGCTCGCGACGCCGATGGCCGTCATGGTCGGTACCGGCGAAGCGGGGCGGAGAGGCATCCTCATCAAGTCGGCCGCTGCGTTGGAGCGGGCTGGCAGTGTCAAAGAAGTCGTGTTTGACAAGACCGGCACCTTGACCAAAGGACGGCCCGTGGTGATCTCGATCTCGCCGGAACCGGGGACAAGCGAAGACGAGTTGCTTCGCATGGCAGGTGCTGCCGAGCGTGACAGTGAGCACCCGGTAGCCAAGGCGATCGGTGAAGTCATCGAGGAGCGGAGCCTGCCACTTCCATCGCCACGCGATTTCGCGGCCATCCCAGGTGTCGGCGTCACAGCAACGGTTGACGGTCACATTGTTGAAGTTCGAAAGGATGAACATGCGGCCTGCGCGATACATGTCGATGGAACACTGATCGGACGCATCGATGTCCGGGACCAGCCGCTGCCCGATGCCGCCTCCGCAGTCCGGGAACTCGATGCCCTCGGCGCGCCCGCCCACATGCTCTCAGGCGATCGCCGCGAGGCCGCCGTCGAGATCGCTGAGGCCATCGGAATGCCCGAGTTCTCGGTATACGCCGGTGTCTCCCCCGAGGAGAAAGCCGCCCACATTCAAGACATGACCGGTCCGGTCCTCATGGTCGGTGACGGGATCAACGACGCCGCGGCACTTGCAACAGCGAGCGTCGGCGTCGCCGTCGGATCCGGCACAAACGTCGCAATCGAGGCAGCCGACGTCGTGATTCCGGGGCATCGCCCCTCGTCCGTGCCGCTGCTGATCGTCATTGCACGCCGGACACTGCGGTGCATCCACCAGAACCTCTTTTTTGCGTTCTTCTACAACACCATCATGATCCCGGTCGCAGCTCTGGGCCTGCTTGGGCCGTGGGGACCGCTGATCGCCGCGGGCGCGATGGCCTTGAGCGACATCACCGTGGTGGGCAATGCCGTCCGATTGGGCCGTTCGCTGCGCCGGATGCCCGACTTCGCCGAATAGGGGGATGCACCAGTCCTATTCGGCGTAGACTCGACCGCCACAGTACCTCCCTGCGATCAGGAGTGAACCCATGCCGCACGCGCTCTCGCCTCTTCCAGAGAAGGACTTCGGATACTGGGAGGCCGAGCACCTGCTGGCCAGAGCCGGGTTCGGCGGCACACCCTCTCAGATCTTGACGCTCAGCAACATGGGTCTCAAGAAGGCCGTCGATTATCTGGTTGAGTGGGAACGCGTCAAAGATCCGCTCGCTGACGGAAGTGAATTCCGTTCGGACATCATGGAGCCGCTCTCACGCGAGAATCGCCAGCGTAGGGATCTCGCCCGTCGCAACAGTGATGAGCGAACGCTTGAGCAGTTCCGCGCCGCTCGCCAAGAACGGCAGCGGGAAGATCGCCGACAAATGCGATCCATCCAGTCCTGGTGGCTTGAGCGGCTGATTGAAACGCCGCGACCCCTGCACGAGAAACTCACGCTCTTCTGGCACGGACACTTCGCCACCGGCTACCGCGCGGTCGAAGACAGTTGGCACATGATGCTGCAGAACAACATGCTGCGGCAGAACGCCGGTGGCAACTTCAAGAACGACCTCGTCCACAACATCGTCCGCGATCCCGCGATGATCAAGTACCTCAACAACAACCAGAACACGCGAAAGGCACCGAACGAAAATCTCGCGCGTGAACTCATGGAACTCTTCACGCTCGGCGAGGGCAATGGCTACACCGAAGACGATATCAAGGAAGGTGCCCGTGCGCTGACCGGCATGACGTACCGTGATGATGCGTTTTCATTCAATCAACGCAACTTCGATTCAAGCGGCAAGACCATCTTCGGTCGCAGCGGGCAGTTCGACGGATCGGACTTCGTGGAACTCATCTTCCAGCGACCCTCCGCATCCTGGTTCGTGCCCTGGAAGATGCATCGCTTCTTCGTGGACGACTCGACCGAGATCAGCACCACCACCAAGGCCGCCGTCAACCGCATGGCAAGCACACTCAAGCGAAACAGTTGGAACGTGCGCCCCATGCTCCGCGAACTCTTCCGATCCAAGCACTTCTACGATCAAAAGAACCGCCGCAGCATGATCAAGAGCCCCGTGCAACTCGCCGTGCAGGCCGTCCGTTCACTCGATACACCGGTTCGCAGCATCAACCGCGTCAATCAAGCCTGCGGACTGATGGGCCAGGAGATCTTCTTCCCACCGAGTGTCAAAGGTTGGGAAGCCGGACGCAAGTGGATCAACACGTCCACTCTCTTCATTCGTAACAACCTGCTCGTCTACCTCATGACCGGCCGCGACCCAGGGGCCAAGGCTTGGGAGGGTTCACCCGGTGGGTGGGATGCGACACCGCTCGTTTCGCACCTGCGTGGTCTCGATGGCCGCGACGAAGCGAAGGACATCGTGACCTATCTCGCCCGTTTTACTCTCGGAACCGCCCCTACTGATGGCAGGCTTGAAGAGTGGACCGCCCTTGCCAAGTCCCGCGATCGGATCGACAACGAGACGCTCGTCCACCTGCTCTCCCTGATGACTGCATGCCCGGAATACCAACTCTGCTGACCTCCTGAAAGTCGCACCATCACGCCAATGAGATCATCACCATGACCGAACCAACCCCTTGGACACGACGACACTTCATTCAGCGCGGCACGGCGCTGGCGAGCATGGCCGCAACCGCCCCACTCTTCATTCAGCGGGCGAGCGAAGCAATGTGCTTGCCACTTGGCTCGATGCTGAGTTCCCTCGCCGGCGTCCCACAGGACCATGTCCTTGTTGTCGTACAACTCGCTGGAGGCAATGACGGCCTGAATACCGTCGTCCCATACGGTTCGTCCGACTACTACAAGAAGCGCCCCCAACTGGCGATCGCCGCGCCTGGCAAAGGCAACGAGGCCGCGCTGGCTCTTCCGGGATCCGATGGTCTCGGCCTGCATCCCGCCTTCTCGGGGTTCCGCGAACTCTTTGACAATGGACTCGGTTGCATTGTGCAAGGCATCGGGTACCCGAACCCGAACCGCTCACACTTCTCCTCGATGGATATCTGGCATACCGCCGACACGAGCGGCCGTGACAACGGCTGGCTCGGACGCTATTTCGACAATACATGCAAAGGTACGCCGGAAGCTGCTTCTGGCATCGCCCTTGGCAATGCTGCGCCACTGGCCATGCAGGGCGCCAAGTCGCTACCGGTCAGCTTTGAATCGCCGGATCTCTACCGGTGGATGGGTGAGGACTTTGGAGACGACGTGGCCTCGGCCTTCAAGTCAGTCCCCGGCAAACATGACTCTGGGACCGATGACAATCTTGCCTTCCTCAAACGAACCGCCCTTGATGCGCAAATGTCATCCAATCAGGTTCGCAAGGCCGTGTCCGTCTCGCCGCTGACCAGTTGGAGTGGCGGCGATCTCGCAACACAGTTACAAACCGTCGCCGCCCTCGTCCGTGCCGGCATGAGCACACGCGTCTACTACGTCACCCTCGGCGGATTCGATACACACGCCAATCAAGAGGGCTCCCATCAGCGGTTGCTGCGGCAGGTCGGCGATTCGCTGCTGTCCTTCCAGAATGAACTCAAGGCGCAGGGCAACGACGGCCGTGTGCTCACAATGGTCTTCTCCGAGTTCGGTCGCCGCGTCGGCGAGAACGGTTCGGGCGGCACCGACCATGGCACCGCCGCCCCGATGTATCTCGTCGGCCCGATGGTGAAGCCCGGCGTCCACGGGACGCACCCGAGCATGACCAACCTCGATGACGGCGACCTGAAGTTCACCGCCGACTTCCGCCAGGTCTACGCCGCCGCTCTCAAGAATTGGATGGGCGCCGATGCCGACACCATCCTCCGAAAGCGATGGAATCCAGCACCGGTCCTGAAGAGCTGAGGCAGAACCTTGGCCCGCGGTTCAGAATTCCACGACTCTCTGAGCCACTGATATCCTCTGCCCAATGAAGTATCTGCTGTTGATCGCATTGACAACCACGTTGGTGTCCTGCAAGCCGCATGCTCCCGCAACCGGTACTCAAACGGGGCAGCGCAACGTCATGCCGGTGAGCGGGATGCACTGCGAAAATTGTGAGATTGCCATCAAGCAGATCGCCATGACCTGTGACGGAGTCAACGATGTCGCCGCATCGGCCTTAGATGAGGAAGTTGTCGTATGGGTGGCGCCCGGAACCGACCTCAGTGCCGTCAAGGCTAAGATCGCCTCGCTGGGCTTCAAGATCGACTAGGAGGAACTCAGGTACCAATGCTCGCTCCAGCCATTCTGCTGACCCTTCTCGCACAAGCCGAAGCATCGGAACTTGGGAAGTGGGTCTCAACACATGAGAATCTGGGCGGCGTCCGCGCCGTCGCGGCCATGCCGAACGCTGACGATGCGGCGGTCCTCAACACCGAGACCGGCGTCGTTCAACTCGGGTTCGCGGAGAAGAGCCCGACGCTCGACCTCTCATATTCACTGCACCAACCGAGGGGGCTGGCCATCGCTCCAAATGGCCGCATCTACGTTGCAGACACAGGACGACATCGCGTCATGTACTTCAACAGCGATGGAGAAATGCTCGGAGGGTTTGGTGGTCCGGGCGATGGGACGTTTCGAATGCGAAATCCCCACGCAATCGATGTGAGTGACACCATCGCAGTCGTGACCGACACCGGACACAATCGCATTCAAGTTTTCGAACCAGACGGCAAACACATTCGAAATCTGGATGGAAAGACGCTCGGACTCCGAGGACCGGAAGGAGTGGCGATCGATGACGCCGGACACATCTGGGTCGCCGACACACACAATCATCGCGTGCTCTGCCTCGATGACCATGGACAAGTGCTGCGAGCCATCGGCACATGGGGAACCTTTCCCGGCCAATTCATGGAACCCAGTGGCATCGACGCTGGTGGTGGTCGGGTCGTGGTGACCGACCGGCTCAACCACCGCGTCCAAGTCTTCGACACGGATACAGGAGCGCCGATTGAATCGTGGGGCATGCACGCGGTCTTTCCCCGACAAGGTGAGGGCAAGGTGCACTATCCCGCCGATGCCGCGTTGCTCTCCGGCGGCGACGTCGTGATCGCAGAGCCGTTCGAAGAACGCGTCCAGCGATTCGGCCCGGGCGGCAAGGACATCGAACCACCCACACTCGCCCCACGTGACGTCCAGTCCCATTTTGGTCCGGTCGCGGCAACCGATGGACGTTTCTTCTGCACTTGGGAGCCAGAACTGCGGGCGATCCACATTTTCGATCTTGATCGCAAGACGCCCGTCCGTCTGGCGACATTTGGTGAGCCGGGTGAAGCCCCCGGCCAACTCGGGAATCTGACCGCACTCGAAATCGACGCCGATCGCAACAGGCTCTGGGCGGTCGATGCCGGGAACCATCGCATCCACGAATGGACGCTCAGCCCCCCGCCACCGGAGAAACCTCGCTTTGACCCGTCAATAGCGACGCTCAGCAGATCCGCCCCGCTTGCATCCGCCGGCCCCGGCGACCTCGGCACGACCGAGGACGACCTCATCTACCTCGATCGCACCAGTGCCCGGGCCTGGAAACTGAATGACACCGGACACCACACACCGATCGATCTGCCGCTTTCCCGCGACCCCGCCGCGGCCGCACTGGCCGGTATCGATGCTGCGGGCCAACGGCGAGCGGCGATCCTCGATGCTTCCGACAAGGTCATTCGCCTCCACGGCCAGTGGCCCGGCACCGCAAGTACCGAGCCCACCATCTCGCTCACCGATCTGATCGACCCCGTCGACTTCGCTGTTGCCGGGGACAAGTCGCTCATCGTCGTCGATCGCGGCGGACATCAAGTGCATCGCTTCGCCATCAACGGAACGCCGCTGAACACATGGGGCGAGCGAGGCAGCGATCACGGGCAATTCTGGCGTCCGGCCGCAGTAGTCGTCGATCACCACGATCGCGTCATTGTGCTGGACCACGGAAACCACCGAGCGCAGATGTTCCAGCCGGATGGAACGTGGTTGATGACCTTCGGCACCGGTCGTGCGTGGACGAAACGACCGACACCCCCCGCCACCGAAACGGAGACCGACTGATGCGACCGGCATTCCCCCTGCTTACGGCCTGCATGCTGCTGTCACTTGGATGCTCGACGGGGCGCCCCGGAATCAAGCAGTCCGCCACGACCGAAGACGGCCGCTATCGTGTCACGTGGTGGAAGACGCCTCCACGGCCAATCGAGGCCAACGACTACTTTGAGTTGTACGTTCAGGTCGACGACCTGAAAACGAACGAAGAACCCCACGACTTTCGTTTCGATGCCACCATGCCGGCACATCGACACGGCATGAACACCGTCGCGAACCCGTACCGTTTGAAGCGTGACGCATGGAGTCTGCATGACCTCAACCTGCACATGCCGGGCGAATGGGTCATGACCTTCGACGTCACCGATCAGAACGGCGTCTTGCATCGAGCGTCGGAGACGGTGATTCTCGAATGAAGCATGCTCTGCTCGCTACTGCGATGTGCACTGCGGTGCCATTGCATGCCACCGCGGATGATCGACCATCGCAGATTGAACGGTCGGCGATGTCGTTGAGCCCGCTTCCCGCGCCGCCGCCGAACCCGACAAATCGCGTCGCCGATGATCCGGCGGCGGCGGTACTCGGGCAGACGCTCTTCTTCGACCCGGGCCTCTCACGCAATGGTGAGATCTCGTGCGCGACATGCCACGATCCCGACAAGGCATTCACCGACGGCAAGCCGGTCGCGGAAGGACTCGAAGTTGGAACCATCAACACACCGACCGTGCTCGGCGCCGCTCATCATCGCTGGCTCTTCCTCGACGGGCGCGCCGACACACTGTGGTCGCAGGCGACCAGCCCGATCGAAAATGACTTGGAGATGGGAAACGCTCGTACCGACGTTGTGCGGTACGTTGCCGGAAGCGACGGACTCGCGTCGCAGTACACGGCCATCTTCGGTCCGCTTCCAGATCTGTCGGACCAAAATCGATTTCCCCCCACTGCCCGTCCCGGCACGCCGCAATGGGAGACCATGTTGGAGGAAGATCGACACCGAATTACCAAGGCCTACGTCAACCTCGGCAAGGCCATCGAGGCCTATGAGCGGTTGCTCGCACCGGGCGAATCATCCTTCGACAGATGGGCCGCGTCGATTGAGCAAGGACATCGGGATGACGCATTGATCTCGCCGGAAGCGCTTCGAGGATTTGAACTCTTTGCCGGTGACGCCGGATGCACCCAGTGTCACTTCGGACTGATGATCTCAGATCTGGAATTCCACGACTTGGCGCTCCCTCCAAGAGACCAACAAGCAGCCCCGATGCCGGGCCGCGGCGCCGGATACGCACTGCTGAGGAAGAGCGAATTCAGGGCCGACGGGCCGTGGAGCGATGCTCCCGAGAGCACCCGGGCGCGGCGCGCCGCGGCCGCGAGGATCGGCCCTGAACACTGGGGATCATTTCGCACGCCCTCACTGCGGAATGTGGCTCGCACCGCCCCCTACATGCATTCGGGGCAATTTCGGACGCTT
>DOVP01000030.1 GCA_003520025.1 Phycisphaerales bacterium | reverse complement strand
CGATGATGTCGCAAGCCGACTCAATGGCGACCAACTCATCCGACAGGTGATTCAAGGCGGCGGCAACATGCCCGCCTATGGCAAGCATCTCTCGCCTGAAGAGACGACCGCCGTGACCGCCTTCCTACTGACGCTTACCAATGACTGGGAGCACGAGCCAGGTGCCGGCTACTCGATGAAGCCGCGTCCGACGCAGAATCCTGTGCCGCCATTCTTGCCTGATTCGTGAGCGATGGGGCCAGATGCCGCCCGAAAATCGAGGGCGAGCACCAACCCATTGACGCGGCCCCCCTGCCCGCTATCTGACCCCTTACGCTAGCCCCGCATGTCCGACGTCACTCACGCCATCCTTTCCTCGTGGACCATCGACCCGTGGCCGCTGACGCTGGCCATTGTGTCAATCGTGGTGTACTGGAGAGGATGGCGAGACCTGCACCGCTCGCAGCCCGCTCGCTTCACCCGGTGGAGGCTTGGCTCATTCGCTGCGGGCGTGGGCGTATGTTGGCTTGCCATTGCATCGCCCC
Organism: Phycisphaerales bacterium; assembly: GCA_003520025.1. Lineage (GTDB taxonomy): Bacteria > Planctomycetota > Phycisphaerae > Phycisphaerales > SM1A02 > UBA12567. The sequence continues at coordinate 6,797 of DOVP01000030.1, read as the reverse complement.
TCGACGCCTTCGGCAGCCTGCTGCTGGAAGTTCACATGACCCAGCACGTGCTGCTCATGATGATCGGGCCGCCACTCATTCTGCTGGCCTACCCGGGCATCCCGCTGCTGCGCGGACTACCCCCCACAATTCGACGGGAATGGTGCGGCCCCTTTCTTGCCTCGACAGCGGTCAGACGGGGCTTTCACGTACTGACCCACCCAATCACGGGGCTGAGTACCTTCATCATTGCGACCTGGGTCTGGCATCTTCCCGTGCTCTACGAAGCGGCACTGCAGAACAACTTCTGGCACGAATTCGAACACGGCGTATTCCTCGGTGCCGCCCTGCTCTTCTGGTGGCCCGTCGTGCAACCTTGGCCGAGCGTGTCTGTGTGGCCGCGGTGGATGCTGCTGCCCTACCTGCTGCTCGCGGATCTGCAGAATACGGTCTTCTCGGCGATCTTCGTCTACATCGGTACGCCCATCTACACCACCTACGCCGCAAGTCCCGGCCTCTTCGGCACCAGCACCTTGGATGATCAATCCACCGCCGGTGCCATCATGTGGGTAACTGGCTCAGTGGCCTTCCTGCTTCCGGTCGGATTGATCATCCGGCGATTGCTGCAGCCGCGTCTTGTCACTGTTCCGATAGGTGGAGGCGGCCTCCGCTTGGATGTACCACTGCCAATCCTTGGTCATGCGGAGCCCCGCACAACCCGTCGTCGGAATCGAAGACACGACTTACTCAAATCGCCACTCATCGGACGGGCGATCCGCTCACTGGCCTTCCGCCGCACTATGCAGTGGATCCTGGTAGCAGCGGCCATCGCTGTCATTCTGGACGGCCTGCTCGGCCCACGGATAAGCCCGATGAATCTCGCCGGCATTCTGCCATGGACACACTGGCGGGGATTTGTGGTCATCGCGCTGTTGGTCGCAGGCAACGCCTTCTGCTGGACGTGCCCATTCATGATTCCGCGTGGACTCGGCAAACGCCTCTTTAGTCCAACCCGCCGATGGCCCAACGCCCTCCGCTCAAAGTGGCTCGCCGCCACACTGCTGCTGATCTACCTGTGGGCCTATGAAGTGTTCGGCCTGTGGGACTCGCCTTGGTGGACCGCGTGGGTTGTGATCGGTTACTTCGGTTTGGCACTGCTCATCGACGCCTTCTTCCATGGCGCCGCGTTCTGCAAATGGGTCTGTCCGATCGGACAATTCCATTTCATCGAATCCATGGCCTCGCCACGAGAAGTTGCGGCCATCGAGCCGGCTGTCTGCGAGACCTGCCACACTCACGACTGCATTCGAGGCGGCCCCACGGGACGCGGGTGCGAGTTGGATCTCTACCTGCCCACCAAACGCGGCAACCTCGACTGCACATGGTGCATGGACTGTGTTCGAGCGTGCCCACATGAGAACGTCGGCGTACTGACCAGAACGATGACGGATGATGTCGTATTCGGTGGCTGGCGAGGCGCTCTTGGACGCCTCGGCGGCCGTGTGGACATCGCGGCCCTCGCGACACTGTTGACATTCGGAGCGTTCGCCAACGCACTTGGAATGGTCGGGCCGGTTCTTGAATTCGAAGATCGCATCGCCGAGGCCATGGGCGGTGTGACCTCACTCGTGCCCGCATCGATCATGCTCTTGTCCATCTCGGTCATTGCGCCGCTGCTGCTGCTTCCGCTCATCGCGTCCGTAGCCGGTCGGATCGGCGACATGCAGATCGCTGTTGGCCAACTCGCGTGCCGCTTGGCATTCACGATCATTCCGATTGGATTCGCCATGTGGGTCGTTCACATGCTCTTCCACTTCTTCACGAGTTTGGGCACCATCGTGCCGGTGACGCAACGGGTAGCAATCGACATCGGCGGCGACCTTGGTGAGCCCGCGTGGATTCTCGCCTGCTGTCTGAACGTGCCTGCTTGGCTGTTGCCCCTTGAACTGCTGCTGCTTGATCTCGGGCTGGTACTGGCCATCGTGGCCGTTCACCGACTGACGCACTCCCTGACACGCGCACGAGTGCCACTAATTACTGCAGTTCTGAGTGTGCCAGCCTTCCTGCTGTTCATCCTCGGCGTGTGGATCATGCTGCAACCCATGCAAATGCGAGGGACTATCCTCCCATGAAGCGATTCCTGTTCATTCTGCTGCTTGCATCGATGGCCACAGCCGACAGTGGCCTGATCCGACTCAGTGAAGTCGTCCCGCCGTGGCGAGTCACCGTAATGACCGACCCCACGCCAATCCGCAAAGGCCTCGCTGATATCTCGGTGCTGATCCAACACGCTCAGTCCAGAGAGGCCGTCCTCGATGCCGAGGTCACGCTGACTATGGTCAACGAAGCGGAAGAACTCACGCTTTCGGTCCGTGCTACGCGCGAGCAGGCAGATAATCGACTCTTGTACTCCGCCAAGTGCGTCCTACCCGCCGCAGGCGACTGGAATGTGACAACCACGGTCAGCCTCGGCGAACTCAGCCATTCCATACCTTGGCAGTTCACCGCCGCGCCCCCACTGCCTCCGCTCGCTGCCATCTGGCCATGGCTGCTGCCCGGCGTCGTTGCCATTGTGTTGTACGCTGCCAATCAGCGGTTGCGACGCAACCAGAGAACCGTGCTGACATGAACCACGAGACAGAATCCGATTCCACTCGGCCGCAGAAGCGAGTGAACATGGGCTGTCTTGCGTTGGTCGGCGTCCTGATTCTCGGCATGGTGCTGGTGGGCGTCTCGATCTTCCGCCTCAACTCGATGGTCACCGCCTATGAATCGAGGTTTCAAGGCGATGACTGGTTCACACTTGAAGGGAAGAAGATCGATCAGGACACGCCGCTCACAGCACAGACGCTCGTCTTCGGAAGCGACATCATCCTCCACGGAGCCGAAACGGATATCGCCATTCTCGGAGGCGAGGCCACTCTGCATGGCCGATACAAAGGCACCGTGTTCTTCCTCGGAAAAACGCTCGATGTGGCCCCGAATGCCGTCATCACCGGACCACTGAGTATCACCGCCGCCCGCCACGTCACCATACGCGGCACGCTCGAAGGGGGCATTGAGGGCAACTGGGACAGACTCTTCGGCCACAATACCCCCGGAACCACTACAAGCAATCCACCGTAATCTATAGAGTTGACGGATATAGCAAGAGGATTCAATCATGGCCAAGGCAATCATCGATCCGGGCGAAGTTCGCAAGTTCGCGTCGGATCTCCAACGTTTCACCAACGCGATGGAGGAGCAGATGAACGCCCTCATGGCCCGGCATCGCGCCCTCGGCCAGACATGGAAGGATCAGGAGCACCGCAAGTTCTCAGAGGAATTCGAACACTCGATGCGATCACTCGCACGGTTCAGAACTACGGTCCATGAACATGTCCCGTTCTTGAAGAAGAAAGCACAGCGGGCTGAGGATTACCTCAACCAGCGTTAGACGTATGAGAGATCGAGCCAATGTCGGTGCCATCGAGGCAATCTCCGAACTGCGCGGACGATGTGTCGAGGCGGGCGAATCCATCGCTCGAACGTTGGGCGATTGCATCAGCCACGCAGCACGCGTGTTGGCGTGGGTCCAAGGGCCGCAAGCCGAACACTGGAAGAGACAGAAGCGAAAGAGAGAGCAGAAGTTTGCGTCTGCGAAGAGCGATCTCGAACGTGCCAAGATCGCGCAGCCCGATGCAGATCCGCGGAGTTTCGTGGACCAACAACGAGGCATTCGGCGAACAAAGGCCGATTTGGAAGAAGCCGAGCAGAAGATCAAGGCAGTCAAACGGTGGTCGCGTGAATTGGAGCGACAACTCACCCTCTTGCGCGGGGGCGTTCGCGGACTCGCCAGTTCTGCGGAGGCGGACCTGCCGCGAGCCGCCCATTGGCTCAAGAATCTCGAAGCACATCTGAACGGCTATTTGGAGGTCGCCCCACCTCTGCCCGACCCAACCGCAATGCCGGCAGAAATGGATGAACCGACAGACCATCGACGAATGGGATCCCGGCCAACCACCCCCGGCGAAGCCGATATCACTGAGGAGACGGAACGATGAGCCTCACTCCCAGCCGTGCCCGCCTGCGGGAAACCTGCGTGATGCTGCGAACCGCGTGGGAGATCGCTGGTCAATCTTGGACAGACAGCCAACACGCTTATCTCGGAGAACACTTCATCCAGCCGCTCGAACAATCGCTCCGAACTGCCGAGAATGCCATTGACACGATGGATGAGATCTTGCGGCAGGCACAACGAGATTGCGAATAGCTCGCGGAATGCCACTCGGCACCTCCGTCGCGGCAACGCCGAGATCAGTGGTGCCGGATCCACTTTCAGGAACTACCATTCGCACGTCAAACCCGACCGCAAAGGCCACTCCTACCACCATGTCCGATGACCGCCTCATCACGCTCGTACAGGACACACTCGCTCGCACCGTCACGCTCATCGAGGGCACTGTGCGACGCTGCCGAGATGCCGATGAGGTATTGTCGGCGGCGCGGCAGGAGATAGAAGCTCGGCAGAGCCGCGAACGCGCGACCATCGACAAGCAACTTGAGCGGGACCTCGCATCGCACCAGCAGCGATACGAGCAGGCGATGGCAATGGCCACATCGAAGTGGGAAGCGAACAACGCCCAACTCATCGAGCAGGCCGATGTGAGACGACAGGGCATCCTCGATGAATCCGAATCGATTCGCGAGAAGGCGGCTGAAGCCGCAAAGGATGCCAAGTGGGCGGCTGATGCTGACTACGAGATGAATATCGACGTCACCGAGCAGACGCTGGAGCGGGTCACCAAGTATCTTGAGGAGGTACTCTGGCGCCACGAAGACTTGTTCAAGCGAACCGAGAAATGGCGTGACACATTGGGCATGCCCGCATACACAGCCCCCGATGAGGTCCCGCCGACGCACGCACCAGAGAACCCCTCGGCGACCGAAGTCGATCGTCGACTCGACCAAGCCGACCAATACCTTGCTTCGGTGCAGGGCACGAAAAACCAGCGTTTCAAACAACAACTGCTGCAGATGGCAGGTCTGCTAACCCCAGCAGCGATCGGAGTCACTCTTGGCATGCTGATCGAAAACTGGTGGATCGCCATTCCAATCGGCGTTGTCGCCGGGCTGCTTGTGTTGGTGTTTCTCCGGATCATGAACCACCGACACCGCCGGCAGTTGGTGTCTTCGGCGGAAAACTTGTCGGCTGAAGGGGTTGTTCTTGCCAGGCGACGATATGACATTTCCGCGTTTCGCCATGCTCAGATAGAACAAGAGTCGCGACAATCCAGAGATGCGCAACACAAGTCGATGCGTGAGAGCCTAGCCAAGAGAATCGAACTGGCTGGCCCCCGCTCGCAACGACGACTGGAGAAGTTGGAGAACATTCTCGACGAGACCCTTGAAACAGCCAATTCGAAAAAAAACGCTGCAACGCAAGAGGCAACCGCCACTCGAGACAGTTCGGTTGCAGCGACCACCAATCAGGCAGAAGAGAACCGCCGATCACTGGAGCACTCAACCGAAAACGCGTTGAGAACCGCGGCCGAATCGCATTCCTCCGAGTGGTCCGTGGCAATCGAGGCTTGGACACAGCAGCAGGAACAGATTCAAGACGACCTCCGTCGTATCACGCACCTGCAGACGCTCCTGGCACCGCATTGGCCGTCGTGGGATGCGGACTGGGCAAGCCAATCTTTCCCAACTGAGTTTGCCGGGGACATTGGAATCGGTCGCATTCGCTGTCATGTGACCAAACTCCCCTCAGGCCTCCCGCAGGATGCCCGCCTTGAGTGGACCGGCCCCGAGTTGATCGAATTACCTGCTGCGATCAACTTTCAGGGGCGCGGATCACTGATCATCGAGACAACCGAACAATCACATGCCGAAAGCATCGCGATCATGCAAGCGTTGCTCGCGAGGGCCTTGACGACGATCCCGCCGGGTCGGGTTCGCCTGACCCTCTACGACCCCATCGGCCTTGGCCAAAGTTTCGCTGGCTTCATGCATCTGGCCGACAACGACGAGGCATCCATATTGGAGCGGACCTGGACTGAGCCCCACCACATCGAATCCAAACTCGGCGACATCACCGAGCACATGGAGACGGTCATTCAGGCCTACCTCCGCAATGAGTACGACTCACTTGAGGCCTATAATCGCGCCGCCGGACAGATCGCCGAGCCATATCACCTGCTCATTCTCACTGACTTCCCCGAGGGCATCACCGATAACGCGGCCAAGCGGCTCGCAAGCATCCTCACAAGTGGACCTCGGTGCGGCGTGTTCACCTGCCTGCTGCTCGACCCCACCAAGGAACTTCCGGACGCGCTACAGGAATTGGATTGGGATGCCGCCCGAGTTCGGTTGACCAAGGACGATCGGGGCTGGTGTATCACCGAACCGCCACTCGGTGATTTTGAGTTCATCCCGGACCACCCACCGGACGACTCGACCTTGACCACCATCGTTCAGCGTGTTGGCGAGGTCGCATCTGGTACCCACAGGGTCGAAGTGCCGTTTGAACTCATCACGCCAACCGAAGCGGAGCAATGGACCCGCTCCTCCACCGATGAGTTGCGGGTGACACTCGGACAGAGCGGCGCCAACAGGTTTCAGGAACTCAGGCTCGGCCGAGGTACAACTCAGCACGCACTTGTCGCCGGCCGGACCGGCTCAGGCAAGTCGACCTTGCTGCATGTCCTCATCACGAACATGGCGTTGTGGTACTCGCCAGATGAACTTGAACTGCATCTCATCGACTTCAAGAAGGGCGTTGAATTCCAGACCTATGCCGCGCACACGCTCCCCCACGCCCGCGTCATCGCCATCGA
>DOVP01000199.1:4525-4735 GCA_003520025.1 Phycisphaerales bacterium | reverse complement strand
AGGAAGGGGCTCGATTCACTGCTTGGCGTCTTGCCGGCGCCTTCGACCGTGGGCAACTTCACGCTCGCAGGCGAGACATCCTCGACATCGATCGGTGGATCACCGACCTTGGCCCAGACGCCGGGGCTTGGTTTGGCTGCCCCCGCAGGTTTCTTGCCATCATCCTGCAACTGGTTGATGAGTGATTCGATATCAACCGGCGGCTTTGAA
>DOVP01000199.1:459-4132 GCA_003520025.1 Phycisphaerales bacterium | reverse complement strand
ATCGACCGCCACCTGCCGAACCACGTAGATGCGGCGGGTGGACAGCGGCACACCACCCACCATCGCGAGCGCATCGATCAATCGCAGCGTTGGATCCTCTAGTGTGAAGCGACCCGGCTGATTGATGTGTCCATACACCACATAGGTGAGCGCGCCACCCTCCACCACACTGACGCTCACCGTGGGGTGCCTCATCGCGTCCGTAGTGAGTCGCCTCACCAGTTCCTGATGGAGTTGAGGCACTGTCATGCCGGCGGCCGGCACGACTCCGAGTTCGGGCATGTGGATATGCCCCGCCTGATCAACGCGCACCGTGACTGGAAAAAACTGACCCGGCGTGTACAACTCGTAGATTCTGATATCCAGTACGTCACCCGGGTGCAGGCGGTAGGTCAGATTGCTCGGGGCCAGATCCTCACCCGTAACTACAGATGTCTCGCCCCACAGATCGGCGCTGGGCTCGATGGCCGAGATCCGATCCAGAATGGGCATGGTGACCGGCGTAGAGCCGAAGTAGCCCGTCTTGGATGGATCAAAGAAACTGTTGACTTCGCAGCCGCCGGACCCGACGGCAAGCAGGAGAAACCCAAGTAGCCACAGTCCACGCAGCAGCCGGAGGCGGGCAGCGGCGTCAACCAAACTCTCTCTCACGTCAAGTGTCTCCAAAGGCCCCGCTGCGATCGCGTGTGCGGGGGAACTGTACGCGACAACGGGGTGCTGGGTTCAAATTCGCTGCTTCCCATCATCGACTCCGCAGGGGAATCTGGTGCAACATCAAACCCCATTTCTGACCCACGAGACCATGCTAACGAGGGATGGGGGGTGTCTGGATACACTGGGCGAATGGCGGCGCATATGCAAAATCGAACTGAGGGCACAAGACATCCAAGGCTGCTCGGTGGGGACACCGCTCGCAGCGCACGGGCGGAGTCCCTCGTCGATCTGAGCAATCGCGTCTTAGACAACCGGCAAACCCGCACATTGGACAGTCGCCGGAAGCCCGCTTGGATTCGGGCTCAGGTGCCGGGGGGTGATGCCTATTTGAGCCTCCGCAGCCGCATCGAGGGGCTGGGGCTCCATACCGTCTGCCAAGAAGCGTCGTGCCCCAATATCGGTGAGTGCTGGAGCCGTGGCACGGCCACAATTATGGTGTTGGGCGACACTTGCACACGCTCTTGCGGATTCTGCAATGTCAAGACCGGGCGACCCCCCGTGACCGATCTCGACGAGCCACGCCGAGTCGCCACGATGCTCTCCGACGCCGGGCTGCGACATGTCGTGATCACCTCAGTCGATCGTGATGATCTTCCCGACGGCGGGGCAGCCATCTGGGCCGAGACCATTGAGCGGACCAAGGCATCCTGCCCAGATATGACTCTTGAGGCACTGGTGGGCGATTTCAAGGGGAATCACGAGGATCTCCAACTCGTCATTGACGCCGCTCCGGACATCCTCTCGCACAATGTAGAAACTGTCCCTCGAATGCACCCCGCCGTACGACCACAGGCCGATTACGACAGATCAATCGAAGTGCTGCGACGGATCCACGATGGTGGGCTGACTGCAAAAACGAGCCTCATGGTGGGTATCGGAGAGCGGGATGAGGAAATCATGACCACGATGCGGGACATCCGGAAGCGGGCCCGTACCGACATTCTCACGATCGGGCAGTACCTCCAGCCAACCAAAAATCACTTGCCGATCGATCGGTGGGTGACCCCGGCCGCCTTTGATCAGTGGAAAGACATCGGCCTTGATATCGGCTTCAGGGCTGTCCAGTCCGGTCCGCTGGTCCGCAGTTCCTACCACGCGGAGGAACACGCCAGGGCAGTTGGAACGACGCGAGAAGCCTGATCGTGCTACAAACAACTGGACGGCCCCGTGTATCGGAGCCGTCCAGTCGGAGAGAGAGGAGAGAGTGTTGAAGGGGACGCATTCGTCGCATCCAGCAAGGACAACGCCGGAGAAGAAAGGCTCTTTCAACTCTGAGGAAAAAAACCGTCGATTGAGGTGAGATACCCCTTGTGGGGGTCATTTCGAGGGTGTCCCTCCATATCTCATGACCAAAACCGATCCCAAACCCCCACGCTCCGCCTCAGCCGAACCGCTGTCTACATGGCGGGAACGGCTGCTCTCGCGGCGTGCCTTCGCCCGGCATGGGGTGATGATCCTGGCCGCCATGCTGACCGGGGCCGTCGCCCTGTACTTCCGGCAAGCCGACTTTCTGGGATCGCAGATCTTCATCGACCTGCACAACGCCGACACGATCCTCGGATACCACCTGCCCGGCGGGCTCGGCGTCTGGATCGCCGCGGTCTGGGTGGTGGTAGCCATGGTGCTCATCATCTGGCTGCGGGACCGATTCTTCCCGGGTACTGAGGGAACCGGCATCCCGCAGGCGATCGCCTGCCTGAAGGTCGAAGACGGTCCGTTTCGGCAGTACATGCTCTCGCTGAAGATCGCAGTGGGCAAAATCCTGCTCCTGACAATCGGTCTGTTTGGTGGTATGACGATCGGTCGCGAAGGACCGTCTGTACATGTCGGCGCCTGCCTCATGTATCTGGTCACCAAAGTGACCAAACTCCCCCACCATCTCGTTCAACGGGGGCTGATTCTCGCTGGTGGCGGGGCTGGAATCGCGGCAGCCTTCAACGCGCCCATCGCCGGCATGGTGTTCGCTTTTGAGGAAATTGGCCGCTCGTTCGAGAAAAGCAACGCGGCGACGGTCGTTCGAACCGTTTTGATCGCCTCGCTGGTCGTCATCGCGAGTCTCGGCTGGAACTACTTGTTCTATGGACAAGTCACGCACGAATTTGGATTCAACCCGAGTCACTGGCTGTGCGTCATCGTGATCGGCGTCATTGGCGGGTTTCTAGGTGGGCTGTTCGCCCGGAGCGTCGTGTGGGGCACACCCCTGATTACCCGCGGACTCGCACGTCACCGATGGCTGGTTGCCGGCGGGCTCGGGCTGTCGCTGGCTATCACAGGGCTGATCTCCCAAGGGCAGAGTTATGGCAGTGGCTATTCACAGGCCCGGGCCATCCTCATATACCGGGATACCGACTTCTATCAGACACTTGGAGTGGAGCAGACGGCCAGCGATGCCCAGATCCACGATGCCTACGAGTCACTCGCCCACAAGCAGACACTGCTCGACAAGATGGGCGAACCCATGGCCGATGCCATGGCGATTGAACTGGCCTATAAGACACTCGCCAACCCCGACGAACGCCGCTTTTACGACAGTTGGGTGATGAGCGGCCCCTTTCCGTGGTGGTATGCGCCCGCCAAGGCGACCGGCTCCTTTTTTAGCCTCATCAGTGGCATTCCAGGTGGCCTGTTCGACCCGAGTCTCTCGGTCGGCGCGGGCCTTGGCGACCTGTGGGCGGACTGGTTTCACGACTGGTTCGGCGGAATTCGCCCGCAGTTCGTGATCATGCTCTTCATGGTGGCCTACTTTGCGGGTGTCGTACAGAGCCCGATTACGGCATTCGTCATCATGATTGAGATGACCGACGCCCGGTACGCCACGCTGCCGCTCATGCTTGCAGCCATCATTGCCTACGAATGCTCCTCGCTCGTGTGCTCCAAGGGCATCTATGAGGCTTTGGCCGATTTGTTTTTCGCCAATGTGAAAGAGCGAAACCGCGAGGACCCGAAATTAGCCCCGCCG
>DOVP01000199.1:0-166 GCA_003520025.1 Phycisphaerales bacterium | reverse complement strand
GAGCGAAACCGCGAGGACCCAAAATTAGCCCCGCCGATGCCGCAGTGATCTGATCCGGCAAGACCGCCACCAAATTTCATTCTGAAATTGCGCGAACTCCTGCCCCTCCCCCGCCCGTAGCAGCACTCGCCGAAGATCCATCAACGCTTCGCGAGGCAGCATGACC
>DOVP01000221.1:4343-4467 GCA_003520025.1 Phycisphaerales bacterium | reverse complement strand
CCTGACACTCATCGGGAATGCCGTTGGCATCGCAGTCGAGGGACGTGCCGTTCGCGATGTCTTCGTCATCTGGGACGCCGTTCTCATTGCAGTCAATGGTCTCACACTCATCTGGTATGCCGTT
>DOVP01000221.1:0-4238 GCA_003520025.1 Phycisphaerales bacterium | reverse complement strand
CGGGATGCCGTTCGAGTTGCAGTCGACGTGCGTTCCGTCAGCGAACTCGCACTCGTCCGGGACGCCGCTGGCGTCACAGTCTTGGCTGGTGCCATCGGCGATGTCGCACTCGTCCGGGATGCCGTTGCCATCGCAGTCCTGGCTGGTGCCATCGGCGATGTCGTCAGGGTCGTTGATGCCGTTGTTGTTGCAGTCGATGAACTCACACTCATCTGGTATGCCGTTCCCGTTGTCGTCATGCAGTGTGCCGTCTGCGAGGTCGCAGCCGTCGCGAACACCATTGTCGTTGCAGTCAGCGTCCAATATCGCGTCATAGGTGATGTCGAGGGTGTCGGTGTGCTGCCAAGTGACATGGAGTTCGTCACGGCCTTGGAAGAGGGCCTCAAATGTGACCAGTGAGTTCTCGCCGAGGATCGTGAGCCTTGCGATGGTGACGCCGTCCGCGGTGTCACAGCTGTGCGTGTCCTGAGAGATTGCCTCGCCCTGGGGCTCGGTCGGAATGATGAACCACGTGCCGTTGTCGGTCCAGAGGTCCCCGCCAGCTTCAAAGCTGGTGAAGTCGATACCAATGGTCTGGAGCTCGTTGTCCGTGCTGCTCATCGAGCCGATCGTGACAAATGAGTCGAACTCCATCGAGGGCTGCATTCCCCAGAACCCTTCATTGTTGTTTGCCGAGGTGCCGCCACAAAGGGGGTTCTGATAGAAGCCACCGCTTGAGGTGATCAATTTCTGCTGGTCACCGTTGCCGGCAACGGCATCGAGGCGGTTGTCGGCGTCGAGCACCGCAATGACGTCAACGGTCCAGTTGAAGCCACCTGTATCCACCAGATTGGTGCCGACGAGTCGGTAGTCAATTCGCTGCATGCCGGCCAGTGCGGTGCCTGCGCAAAGCACCACGCCTGCCGCAGCAGCGGCTGTAGGAAGCGTACGCATGGGATCCTTCTCCTTGGTCCTCTCTCTCGCCCCCGCCGGCGGCACGACGATGTCCGGCCGGAGCAGCGGCGATAAGTCCTCACATTAGCGGACTTTGAGATGAGGTACTCCTAAAATTGGGCCATTTGGACCGATCTGCGAATTACAAATAGCACCATCTTTAAAAACACATAAGTGCTATGTGGACAGCAGTTTGCGATGTCGACCATTGTGATTGTGACTCTATACTGGTCTGATTCGGGGCATTGGTCCGATACCACTCCTCAAGCAGAGGTCGATCGGCGTAGGCATTTCGTAGCCTTCGTCGGGGTCGTGCCTCAGACCATGGTCAGGCAGATCGGCATGGACGTCGATCTCGCGAGGAGACATGCAGCATGAATGCAATGACAACTATCAAGGGCTGGGCGCGCGAGTTGATTGATCTCTCGCTGCTCTTCATCGCCGTCGGCGTGATCGTTCAGATCATCTTCGGCAAGGAGGACTCGTGGTACTTCGGTACTGTGACCGATCGTCTGATCGAATTTGTCCAGCAACTCGGAAATGCCGGCTTCGTCGGCCTGATTGCCCTCGTGGTGATCATCTACGTCTTCTCGAAGCGAGATCACTGATCCGATCAGCGGCCTTAAGCTGCTGACTTCAGAAATATGACGATCGCCCACCTCTTCGGAGGCGGGCGGTTGTTGTTGGGCCGAATTCGCCGAACCGCCTGGGCGGGTGGACTCTGCAAGCGGGAGCGAGAAATGTGTTGACGACCGTTTTCTGTCGCAGATGCATTCTCTGCTGATAGACCGGCTTCGCTCAGGTGAATTCGACTGCCTAGCAGCGAAGAGGTCGCCGCTACCACTCCGGGCCGGATGTATAGCGTCCGTACACATCCGCCATCGCTTGCACCATCTCGCCGAGCGTGCAGTTGGCTATTGCGGCGTCGATGAGGACGGGCATGAGGTTGTCGTCATTTTTCGCTGCGGTGCGGATGGTATCGAGTGCCGTTTGAACGCCGTCGGCATCACGGTTGTTCTTGAATGCTGCCAGACGCTCACACTGATTCGTCTCGACTGTGTGCGGAATCTGCAGGATGTCAACCTGATGCGAGTCGTTGCCTTCTTCAAACGCATTGACACCGACAATGAGACGGTCGCCCGCTTCCATTTCTTGCCCAAATCGGTAACTCGCTTCTGCGATCGATCGGCGAAAGTAGCCCTTGTGAATGCCGGCGACGACACCGCCCATGTCATCAATTTCAGCGATGATGGCGTTGGCATCCTGCTGCATCTGATCGGTCAGGGCTTCGACAAACCAAGAACCACCGAGCGGATCGACCACGCGAGTGACGCCGGTTTCTTCCGCCAGGATCTGCTGCGTGCGAAGGGCGACACGAACGGCGGTTTCGGTAGGTAGGCCCAGCGTTTCGTCCATGCTGTCGGTGTGCAGACTCTGACAGCCACCAAGCACGCCTGCCATCGCCTGATAGGCGATGCGGACGATGTTATTGAGTGGCTGTTGTTCGGTCAGGCTGCATCCGGCGGTTTGCACATGTGTTCGCATGAGCAGCGATCGGTCGCTCTTGGCGCCGAATCGGTCTTTCATGGCGGTTGCCCAGATGCGGCGGGCCGCGCGGAGTTTGCAGATCTCCTCGAAGAACTCGTTGTGGGAGTTGAAGAAGAAGGAGAGCCGCGGCGCGAAGTCATCCACATCGAGGCCCCTGTCGATAGCAGCCTGTACGTACTCCATGCCGTCGCGAAGTGTGAAGGCGAGTTCCTGTGTGGCATTCGATCCGGCCTCGCGAATGTGGTATCCACTGATTGAGATGCTGTTCCACCGTGGTAGGTGGTGCATCGCATGCTCGATCGTGTCCACTACCAGTTTCACGGATGCTTCCGGGGGATAGATGAACTCGTTCTGGCTGTGGAATTCCTTGAGGATGTCGTTCTGGAGCGTGCCTCCGAGCTTTGCCGGGTCTATGCCTCGCTGCTTGGCCATCGCGATGTACATGGCCCAGATCACGCACGCCGGACCGTTGATTGTCTGGCTTACCGTGACTTCGTCGATCGGGATATCCGCATACAGCCGGTGCATGTCTTCGATCGTGTCAATCGCCACACCGCAACGTCCGACCTCACCCATGCTGAGCGGGTCATCGCTGTCACGGCCCATGAGGGTGGGAAGATCGAAGGCGGTGGAGAGGCCGGTGTTGGTGCCCTTGGCGTTCTCAAGCAAGTACTTGAATCGCTTGTTCGTGTCATCGGCGCTGCCGAATCCGGCGAACTGCCGCATGGTCCAGCGGCGCGTGCGGTACATGCCCGGGTGTACGCCCCTGGTGTAGGGAAATACGCCGGGTTCGCCGATTCGCTCGTGTGGCTGACTCGCGTCGCCGGGTGCTGTGGTGGGCACCTGATCGGGTCCATAGAGCCGGTCGATGACGTAGCCCGAGAGGCTCACGGTGGCGGCATCGGCCGAGCCGTCGCCGGCACGCTGCGTTGTTGGGGTCTGGTCGGATGTGTTCATGTGCGATCGCCTTCCGTGAGCAATGTGGGAGGGCGATTTTACATCGATTCAGGCGGGGCTGGGCACATCCGGCTTCGATTCGGCCTCCTGACCATCGTCAGCATCATCGAGCAGGTCTATCGGGGGCGGCTCTGCCGGGGGGGGCTCTACCGGGGGGGGCGGCTTGTCTTCGCCGGATTCATCAACCTTGGGTGTTTCTTCGGTTGCGGTTGGCGGGGGCGGGGATTCCCGATGGGGGTCGACGCCCTCTTCCGAGATTCTCCGGAATGATTCGCTCGGCACGGTGGCGTGGTGGGCTGGCACGGTGACATGGCCGCCGGACTTGACGATCTCCCAGTGCATGCTCTGCACGTCCTTGTCGCTGCCCTTTGGGGTCCACATGTCGAAGAAGTGCAGGATCAGATCGCTGCCCTTGGGAACATCCACCTCAAAGACCCGATTACCGCTGCGAATGTCAGTTACCCACACGCGGCGGGTGTGACCTGTATCGGTCCACGTCATGGTGGAGATGGGTGCTGTGGATACAGAAGTATCGGCTTCGATTGTGTTCGCGGCAAGCGACTCAGCAGGCTTTTTCGGCTCCGGTGTTTCCGTCGGCTCGTCAGACTTGACTGGTTCTATCGCAGGTGTCGCCACGGTTTTTTCTGGTTCTACCACAGGTGTCTCTGCAGATTTTTCTGGTTCGACTACTTCCACCGCATGTGTTTCTGTGGGCTTCTCAGGTTCGGTGGATTGCGGTGCTGGCGTTGCAGCAGGTTGATCTGTTTCGGCTTGCGTGCTTGCATCATCGCCCGCCGGGA